>JAYTCP010000178.1:0-2402 GCA_043736435.1 Planctomycetia bacterium
GATCCGCTCCAGCGCCTGACGCAGCGGCGGCACCGCCGGGAGGGGCGGGCCGCTGCCGAGCACCCGCCCTCCCCCCCGTCGGGTCTCATCGGCCCGGAAGCCCCCACTCCCCCGACCGCCGCCCACGGCACCCCCGTGCGGTCGTCGCCGCGTCCGCATCCGCCGGGTAGGTTCGCCGTCATGCCCGAGACCGCGGTCCGCTTCGAGCACGTCGTCAAGCGCTTCGGCGACTTCACCGCCGTGGACGGCATCGACTTCGAGGTGCCGCGCGGCACGATCTTCGGGCTCCTCGGGCCGAACGGCGCCGGGAAGACGTCGTGCATCCGCATGCTGATGAACGTCTTCGCGCCCGACGAGGGACGGGTGGAGGTCCTCGGCGCGACGATGGAGGAGGCGACGAAGACGCGCCTCGGCTACCTTCCCGAAGAGCGTGGGCTCTACAAGAAGATGCGGGTGCGCGAGATGCTGCTGTTCTTCGGGCGCATCAAGGGGCGCAACCGCGCGTTCCTCGAGCCGCGGATCGTCACGTGGACCGAGCGCATGGGGCTTTCCTCGTGGATCGACCGGCGCGTCGAGGAGCTGTCGAAGGGCATGGCGCAGAAGGTCCAGTTCCTCGCGACGATCGTGCACGAGCCCGAGCTGGTGGTGCTCGACGAGCCGTTCGCCGGGCTCGACCCGGTCAACCGCGACGCCCTGCGCGACGTGGTGCTCGACCTGCGGCGCGGGGGCACGACGATCGTGTTCTCGACCCACGTGATGGAGCAGGCCGAGTCGCTCTGCGATCGCATCCTCCTCATCCACCGGGGCAAGCCGAAGCTCTACGGCACGGTCGAGGAGGTGCGCCGGCGGGAGGGACGGGAGGCGGCCTTCGTGAGGATGGAGGGGGCGGCGGGGGACGCGTTCCGGGGCCTGCCGGGCGTGACCGCGGTCTCCGACGGCGGCAAGGACGCCGAGCTGTCGCTCTCGCCCGGCACCGACCCGAACACGCTCCTGCGGGCGCTGCTCGAGCGCGGGACCGTGCGCCACTTCGAGGTCCGCACGCCGAGCCTCCACGAGATCTTCAAGCGGGTGGTCGGGGAGGCGTCGTCATGAGCCGCTTGCTCTGGATCGCCTGGCGCGAGTACGTCGAGAACGTCAAGACGAAGGCGTTCCTGCTCGCGGTGTTCATGACGCCGGTCCTGATGGGGCTGTCGTTCCTGATCCCGAAGATGCTCGAGGGCCAGCATCCCGAGGCGCGCCGGATCGCGATCGCGGACGTCCAGGGCGACCTCGGCCCCGCCCTCGTCGAGCGCCTCGCGCGCAAGCGGATGCCGGGCGCCCCGGACTCCCCGCTCTACGTCGTCGAGAGGGCCGACCTGGGCACGGGCGACGCGATCGCGCGGGAGCGGGAGCTCGAACGGACGCGCGACGCCCTCGACGCCCGCGTGAAGGACGGGACGCTCTTCGCGTGGGTCTCCGTGCGACCGTCCGTCCTCGAGCGCAAGAAGGGCGCCAGGCCGAGCGAGTACCGCACGGGGAATCTCATCGACATGAAGGTCCTCGAGGACGTCCAGACCGAGCTCTCCGACCTCGTCAAGCAGCGCGTGGTCGCGCGCGCGAACGTCCCGCGGGAGGCCGCCGAGATCCTGACGACCCGCGTCCCCCTCGAGCCGCTCAACGTGCTCGCCACCGGGAAGGCCGGGAGCATCACCGCCACGGTGATGCCGTTCGTGTTCACCCTCCTGCTCTTCCTGACCATCGTGTCGGTGAGCCAGGCGCTGATCACGAGCACGCTCGAGGAGAAGGCGAACCGCGTCATCGAGGTCCTGCTCTCGTCCGTGAGCCCGTTCCAGCTCATGGCGGGCAAGATCTTCGGGACGTGCGCCGTGGGCCTCACCCTGATGCTGATCTGGGCCGTGGGCGGGCTCGCGGGCCTCGCGATCCAGGGCCTCCAGGTGGTCGACGTCGGCCAGCTGGGCCTGTGCATCGCCTACTACCTGCTGGGGTTCCTGCTGATCGCGAGCCTCATGGTCGCGGCGGGGAGCGCGTGCAACACGCTGAAGGAGGCGCAGAACCTCCTCTCGCCGATGATGTTCCTCCTCACGCTGCCGATGTTCTTCTGGATCGCCGTGGGCCGCGATCCGTCGGGCACGCTCGCGCGCACGCTCTCGTTCATCCCCGTGTTCACGCCGTTCCTGATGATGATGCGCGTCGCGAGCACGCCCCCGCCCCCCCCGATGGAGATCGCCGCGAGCCTCGCGGTGCTGGCGCTCTCGGCCTGGCTCGCGATGCGACTGGCCGCACGCGTGTTCCGCGTCGGCGTCCTGATGTATGGGAAGCCACCCTCGATCCGCGAGCTCTTCCGCTGGATGCGCACGAAGGGGTAGGGGTCGTGCCGTGCCGGAGCCGGGCGGAGTCGATCG
>JAYTCP010000179.1:0-2625 GCA_043736435.1 Planctomycetia bacterium
GTCCGTCGCCAGGGGCTGCCCCGTCGCCTCGACCACCGGCCCGCGTTCCCCTTCGCCGTCGTCTCGCCTCAGTGCCACGCCGATTCCACCTGGGCCGACCACCTCCCCTTCCTCGAAGGGCTCCTCGACGACGTGGTCGGGGGGATCGGCGCCGACCCCGCGCGCGTCGTGGTCACGGGGATCAGCATGGGGGGGGCGGGCGCGTTCCTCCTGGGTGCCCGGTGTCCCGAGCGGTTCGCGGCCGTGGTCCCGATCTGCGCGGCGATGCCGCGGGTGCACGGCTGGCCCCACGCCGTGACGGCCCTGCGCCACGTGCCGGTCTGGGCGTTCCACGGCGACCGCGACGAGGTCCTGCCGATGGACGCCTCCTTCACGCTGGTGCGCACGCTCACGCGCGCGGATGGGGCTGCCCGGCTCACCGTGATCGAAGGCGGGGGCCACGCCGTGTGGGACGAGGTCTACGAGGACCCGACCCTCTTGCGCTGGATCGCCCATCGGCGCGGGCATCCGCGGCACCCCCGCCACGGCGGGTAGAGTCCGAAGCGTCCCCATGCAACGCCCCGGTTGCGCGGGAGGAGGCGCCCATGGATCCCGGCCCGTCCCCGTCGCGTCGAGCCCTGCTGCGCTGGATGGCCGCGGGTGCCGCCGGAAGCCTCGCGGCGTGCCGCGCGGGCGAGGTCGCCCGCGACGTCGCCAAGGCCTCGGCCCTCGTGTCCGCCGCGCCCAAGGACGTCGCGACCCCGCCCCCCGCGTCCGCCCGGATGCCCGCCGTCTTCGTGGGACACGGCTCGCCCATGAGCGTCCTCGATCGCGTGAAGGGCCCCGAGATGGCGCGCGCCATCGCCGGGCTGCCGAGGCCCGCGGCCATCCTGGTCGTGTCCGCGCACTTCGAGGTCAAGCCCCCCACGCTCGGGGCCGTCACGCCGATCCCGCTCGTCTACGACTTCTACGGCTTCCCCGACGAGATGTATCAGCAGCAGTACCCCTCCCCCGGCGCCCCCACCCTCGCGAACCGGGTCGAGGGCCTCCTCGGCGGGCCGGGCAAGGTGCACCGCGATCCCGAGCGCGGCCTCGATCACGGAGCGTGGTGCCCGCTGGCGTGGCTCTACCCGAAGGCGGACGTGCCGGTGCTCGAGCTGTCGATGCCGACCGACGACCCGCGCCGGCTCTTCGAGATGGGCCGCGCGCTCTCGCCCCTGCGCGACGAGAACGTGCTCATCCTCGGCAGCGGCAACCTCGTGCACAACCTGCGGCGCACCGGCTCCGACGCGACGCCGACGCCCGCGTGGGCGGCCGAGTTCGACGCATGGGCCGCGGCCACCCTCTCGGCGCGCAACTACGACGCGCTCGTCGACTGGCGCCGCCAGGCCCCCGCGCCGACGATGGCGCACCCGACCGACGAGCATTGGAACCCCATGCTGGTCGTCGCGGGCGCGGCGGCCGACGGCGGCGCCGTGCCGACGTACCCGCTCGCGGGCTTCGAGGGCGCGTCCATCTCGCGGCGGTGCGTGCGGATCGCGTGAGCGCCGCGGGGGGGGCTGCCCCGCGAAGGCGCCGGATTCGGTGACTCGGCGCCACCCCCAAGGCCCCGCTCACCAATTCTCCTCGAGGAGCGCCTTCCATCGCGCCTGGTCCGCGGGCCCGGGGCGGCCCGTCGGGCGGAGGTATCCGTCCGGGCGGGTGCCGAGCCCATACAGCGCCTCGAGCGCGGCCGTCGCCACCGCGGCGTCGGGGTCCGCGAGGCAGTGCCACGCGGGCAGGAGGTCGCGAGCCGTGCGCGCGCGCGCGAGCGCCTCCTTCCCGAGCCGCGTGCGCTCGGGGCCGGCCGCGGCCGCGTCGAATGCGTCCAGCGCCTTCGCGAACTCGGAGTCCGCGTCCGCGAAGCGCGGCGTGCCCGGTCCCGCGACGGGACGTGCGACGCACGTGGCGCCCGCCGGCACGAACACCTCGCGTCCGTCGTGCTCGAACGCCACCTGTCCCGTCGTCACGCGCACGTGGGCCGCGCCCGCCGCGTCGACGGACAGCACGTAGTGACAGCCCAGATCCACGCAGCGCGCGGCCGACGTGTCCACCTGGAAGAAACGCGGGCGCGCCGCCAGGGTGATCCGCGCCTCGAGGGAGCCCCGTTCGAGGAAGAGGCGCGTGGTCTCCTGGCCGACGTGGGCGACCTGGACGCGCGCGCCGTCGGCGAGCTCCACGCGGCCGTACGCGCCGAGGTCCAGCGTCTGCGTCGCTCCGCGCGCCTCGATCCATGTGCCGGCCGCGAGCGTGCGCCCGTCGTCCGCCTTCACGCGGGCCCGAGGGGCGGAGGCCGTGGCGTCGATGGGGGGGGCGGCGGGGGCCGATCCCGGGCCCGTGGACTCGCCTCCGTCGCGCAGCGCGACCGCGAGGCCCCCCGCGCCGAGCGCGACGACCATGGCCGCCGCGGCCGCCCATCGACGGACCCGCGTGCGAGCCTCCGCCCGCGCGCGCGCGAGGGCCGCGTGCGCGGCGAGCGCGTCGGTGCGGACGCGGTCGGGCGCCATCGCGCGTTCGAGGGAAGCGAGCTCGGGGTCCATGGGCTCCGTGGGGTCGTAGAGGCCGGGCACTTCGTCGTCGGGGGAGTTCATGACCGTCACACCTTTC
>JAYTCP010000180.1:0-4029 GCA_043736435.1 Planctomycetia bacterium
TCCTTGTCCCACGTCATGATCCCGATGCCCGGCCGCGCCAACGCGGGCAGGTCGGCCCGATCGATGGCGAGGGCGCCGTCGACGAGGAGGGAGAGCGTCCGCCCACGGCGCACGAACCGCAGCACGTGCTCCGCGGACTTCGCGATGGGCGCGGTCCCGTGGAAGACCAGACGGTCGTACTCCTCGAGGCGGACGTTCACGCCGTCGCCGCCGCCCTGGATCAGGAACGTGTGGCCGGAGAGGCCGTCGTCCCTCTCCTCGCCGTTGAGCGTGACCGCGAGGCGGGGCGCGCCCTCGCGCGGGAGCCGCACGAGGAGCTCGAGGGCGTAGTCCTCGAGCGTGGCGAGGTCCTTGGAAACGAGCCAGACGAGGCCGCTCGGCGGGTCCTTGCTCACGAAGGGCTGGATCTGGAACTTGCGCCAGAGGACGTTGCCCGGCGCCGTACGGCGCAGGGCCTTCTGGTCGACCTCCCAGGTGCCCACGGTCGGCTTGAGCTTCGCCTTGGGCACGGTCTTCTGCTTCTCGAAGTCGAGGGTGTACAGGGCGTGCGGCTTCGGCTCGGGGGGCGCCGGGGGCACGTCCTTCGCGGGCGGGTCCACGAACGCGAGCCCCGCGATCGGGGTGTGGTCGGCGCGCGCGACGCGGGCAGAGAAGCGCCAGGCCCCGCTGCGGTTCGCGATCTTCAAGAGGAGCCGGTTGCGGCCCTTGTGGAGCGGGATCGCGGCCGCGCGGTGGTCGCGCATCCATCCCGTGGCCTCGTCCCACTTCTCGGCCATCTTCCCGTCGATCCACACGGCGAGCGTGTCGTCGAAGCCCACGCGCACCACGGCGTCCAGCACGTCCGCCGGCACCTCGAGGTCGATGCACGCGTACGCCGCCGCGTCGTCGGGATAGCCCACGCCGAGCTCGAGGAGGTCCACGAGGCCGTCGGGGGCCACCTTCGCGTCGCGCCAGCGCGCCGTCTGCGCGGGGTTTGGGTACTCCGCCGAGAGGTCGAGGGAGCGCTCGGGCTCGAACACGGGGAAGAGCGGGCCTACGTCGCGGCTGTAGAAGGGGAGGCAGAGCTTCCAGCGCGGGACCACCCCGAGCTCCTTGTAGAGCGCGTCCCGGGCGGCGGTCTCGCCGAGGGACTCCTTCACGGTCGCGAGCCCGAACGTGCACAGGTCGGCGAGGGCGCTCTTGGGATAGCCCCTGACGACGCGCTCGAGCGGCTCGGCGGCGACGCCCGCGTAGCCCTGCTCCGCGTAGGCGAGGCCCTGGCGGGCGAGGTCGGCCCAGGTCTCGATTTCCTCGGCCACGCGCGCCCGGTCGGACGGGAGCAGCGGGAACCGGCCCGCGGCGGACCTCTCGATCAGGTCCCAGCCGAACTCCTTGCACCAGTGCCAGACGAAGTACCTGCATCGCTCCGACTCCCGCGGCTCGTCGATCGGGTCGCGTCGCAGCCGCCGGAAGAAGCGCCTCGCCTTCGCCCAGTCGGCCTGCCGCGCGACCGGGTCCTTCTCGGTCATGGGGAGCAGGAGGAAGCCGCAGGACGGCCCGTAGGACTGGATGCGCCAGTACCGGATGCGCCTCTCGAGGTAGTCGGCCTGCCAGTGGGCGCGATTGCTGCGGATGGAGGCGTCGCACTCGTCGTGGCGACCGAGCGCGTCGAGGCAGAACGTGGCGCCGAAGTTCGCGATCCCCTCGACGAAGCCGGGATAGAGCATCCCGACGTCGAAGGCGCAGTGCGACAGCTCGTGGTAGTGGAGCGTCCCCGCGATGGGCTTGGCGATCGCCTTGTTGCCGATGTCGATGCGCTTCCCGCCCCCGATGCCTCCCCCGAAGTCGAACCGCTCCTTGTAGTAGATCGTCACCCGCTGCCCGTCCTCGGTGAGGTCGCGCCCCAGGAGGTCGGAGAGCATCACGCAGGCCAGGTCCATGCGGATGCGGTCCTGCGGCGAGATCGTGTCGACGAACCCGCGCTCCCCGATGAACACGAACTGGTGCGACACGCTGGTGCCGAGGTAGGTCCAGTGCGGGTCGTTCCAGACCGCGTCGGCCGCCGCCTTCTGCTCCTCGGGGACCGCGGCGACGAGCGCCTTCCACGTCTCGGCGTGGAGGGCGCGGGCCCTGTCCTTCTGCTCCTGCGTCGCGACGCCCGAGTAGCCGAGGGCGACGTAGGCCTTCAGCGCGCTGCGGCCCTTGCCCGCCGCCACGGCCTTCGCCGCGCGCTCGAACGCGCCCGCGACGTCGGCCGGCGGGCCCTCGATCTCCTTCGCCTCGGCCTTCTCCTCGTCCGTCGGCTGCTCGCAGATCGCCTTCTCGAGCCGCTCGAGCTCCTTCCCGAGCGCCTCGACGCGGGCCGTCGCGATGCCGTCGAGGGCCTGGAGCCGTGCCCGCAGCAGGTGCGCGGCGTGGAGCCACCGCTTCCCCTCGAAGGCGACCGCCTTCTGCACGACGTCGCGGTCCCGCTCCTCCGCGATGCGCGCCCGCACCGTCGCCCGCTCTTGCTCGTCCTGCGGGCGCGCGGGAACCGAGGGGAGCGCGAGCACCTCGTCGCGCATCGCGTACTTCACGTCGTAGCCGACGTCCTCGCGGAGCGCGGCGAAGTAGAGGCGCAGGGCCTCCAGACCGTCCTTGGCCGCCGCGGCCTTGCGAGCCAGCGCCCACAGGCCGCCGTCGGCCGGGACGGGAGCTTGTGGGGGCGGCGGGGGCGCGCCCGGCTTGGCGGGGCCTTCTGCGCCCGCGACGCGCGTGGCCGAGAGGGGGAGCGCGAGGAGCGCGATCCCCGCGAGGAGGAGCGCGCCCGGGAGACGGCGGCGGCGGACGGGAGCGGACGGGGCGCGCATCGCCCGCCAAGGGTAGCCCCCCCGCGCGTCGGTGGCGAAGCCCAAGCGGCCGCGAAGCCCAAGCGGCGCCGGCCCCGGCCGCGCCGGGCGCCGCGACCTTGGTCCCTACCGGTCACCCGCCCGACGGCCCGCTCGTTCACGAGCAGGTCCTCGAGCGACAGGATGTTCAGCGGGACGCCGTCGACCTCCGCCGTGACGCGACGCGCCGAACGCGGCGAGGGCGCGGAGCACGCGGGCGGCACTCTCCTTCGTCGGCCGCACCCAGATGTCGATGTCCTTCGTCAGCCTGGGGTAGCCGTGGGCGATCACGGCGTAGCCGCCGATCAACAGCTACTCAGCTCCCGCCCCGTTCGATGCGGACAACATGTCGCTGTAGTCCCGGCCAGGGCTCGCCCGGCTTCACGGTGAACTTCCGGACGACCCAGTGGCTACGGTCCATCGCCCCATGATACCCGGGCGAGAACGTCCTCGACACGCAGCGGTGCCTTCCCGCCCGCAGAACGGCTGCTCACGGCGGCCACGTGGGACCGGCTCCTGGAGAGGTCGCCGTTCGCGTAGACCGCGAGCGTCGCGTCCTTGGGCAGCGGCGCCATCGCCCCCTGGAAGGCCGCCGGGTCGGCGAGCCAGCGCACGTCGCCGCGCATCGTCCGCAGCACCTCGAGCTCGATCAGCTCGGTGTCCTTCGTGCGCGCGGGGAGCCGGCTGTACTCCAGCACGTCGGGCGACGTGACGAGTTCGGGCGGCTTGAAGCCGAGCGCGGCGACGCGGTCGCTCAGGAACTCGTTCACCTTCTCATGGGTCGCCCCCTCCCGGATGCGGCACATCACGGTGAGGATGGCGGTCGGGTGCGTGTCCAGGGCAGCCGTTGCGGACGTTCAACTTCCCGAAGCCTCGCCGAAACCCACGGGCCTGTTTCGTCGCACGTGCGGCGGGCCAGTTCAGCCGGTGCAGTCCTCCTCCCCGGCCCCCTGCGAAATGGCGCGGCTCACCCCCGACCGACGCGTCAGGGCGTCCGGTACGCGCGCAGCGCCCCGCGCCGCACGTTCGGCAACCCGCGGAGCACCGGTAGCAGCCGCGCTCGGGCCCCCGCGGTGCGTCCAGTCGGCGTCATCTGCACCAGGCCGCACCGGAACAGCCACGGCTCGACGTGCTCGATGAGCGTCCGCGTCGTCGTGCCCAGCACGCGCGCCAACCGCGCGAG
>JAYTCP010000181.1:0-3898 GCA_043736435.1 Planctomycetia bacterium
GCCGAGGGCGGCCCGGGGCGCGGGGATCACGCCGACCCCGGGCTGGAAAGTCCCTTCGACGGGGCGAGGAGACCCCGCGCGGCCGCCGCGACGTGCTCCGGAGTGATGCCCAGCTCCTGGAACAGGCGCGGCCCCGGCGCGGAGGCGCCGAAGCGATCGATGGAGACGGTGGTTCCGTTCCCCCCGAGCCAGCGGTCCCAGCCGAAGGAGACGGCCGCCTCGACGGCGACCCGCGGGACACCGGGCGGCAGGACCGCGCGCCTGGCCGCCTCCGGCTGGGCCGCGAACCGCTCGAGGCACGGGGCGGAGACGACGCGCGTCGCGATTCCCTCCGCGGCGAGGCGATCGGCTGCGGCGAGCGCCACCGCCACCTCCGAACCGGTCGCGATCAGGACCACCTGGGGCGGGTCCGACGCCTCCTTGCGCACGACGTACGCCCCCGCGGCCACACCCGCGAACGCTTCCGCGCGGGAGACGGGCAGCGGCGCGAGATCCTGGCGGGTCAGCGCGAGCACGACGGGACCGTGCGTGCGCATCGCGAGGGCCCAGGCCCCCGCCGTCTCGACGGCGTCGGCGGGACGCACCACGAGGAGCCCGGGGATCGCGCGGAGGCCCGCCAGGGTCTCGACGGGCTGATGCGTCGGGCCGTCCTCGCCGAGGCCGATGGAGTCGTGCGTGAGCACGTACGTCACCGGCAGCGACATCAACGCGGCGAGGCGGATCGCGGGACGCATGTAGTCGGCGAACACGAGGAACGTGCCGCCGAACGGACGCACGCCCCCGTGCAGCGCGAGCCCGTTCATCACCGCGCCCATGCCGTGCTCGCGCACGCCGTACGCGAGGTTGCGGCCGCCGTACGCGCCGCGCTGCACCTCGCCGCCGCCCGCGATCGTGGTGCAGTTGCTCCCCGCGAGGTCGGCGCTGCCGCCGACGAGCGACGGGATCGCGGCGGCGAGCGCCTGGATCGCCTGCTGCGAGGCCTTCCGCGTCGACAGCGGCTTCCCGTCCGCGCCCACGGTGGAGAGCCGAGCATCGAGGTCGTCGGGCACGCGGCCCGCGATCGCGGCCTCGAAGGCCGCGGCCTCCGCGGGGTACGCGCCACGGTAGGCCTCGAAGCGCGGGGTCCACGCGTCGCGCCGCCCCGCCGCGCGACGGCCCGCGTCGCGCATGTGCGCGCGCACGTCCTCGGGGACGAGGAAGCTCGCGTCGGCGGGCCACCCGTACGCCTGCTTCGTGAGCACGATCTCGGCGGCTCCCAGGGGCTCTCCGTGGGCCTTCGGGCTGTCCTGCTTGTGCGGGCTCCCGAAGCCGATGTGCGTGCGGTGGACCAAGAGGGTCGGGCGGCGGGTCTCCGCGCGCGCCTCGGCGGCCGCACCCTCGAGCCACGCGAGGTCGGCACCGTCGGGCGCGCGCAGCACGTTCCAGCCGTACGCCTCGAAGCGCTTCCCGACGTCCTCGGTGAACGTGATCGAGGTCGGCCCGTCGATCGTGATCCGGTTGTCGTCGTAGAAGACGCACAGCTTGTGGAGCCCGAGGTGCCCCGCGAGCGACGCCACCTCGCTCGCGACCCCTTCCATGAGATCGCCGTCGCCGGCGATCGCCCAGGTGCGGTGGTTCACGATCTCGTGGCCGGGTCGGTTGAAGCGCGCGGCGAGGAGCCGCTCCGCGAGCGCCATGCCGACCGCGTTGCCCACGCCCTGCCCGAGCGGTCCCGTCGTCGTCTCGACGCCGGGCGTCACGTGGTTCTCGGGATGACCCGGCGTCCTGCTCCCCCACTGGCGGAACGCCTTCAGGTCGTCGAGCGAGAGGTCGTAGCCGACGAGGTGGAGCGCCGCGTACAGCAGCATGCTCGCGTGGCCCGCGGAGAGGACGAAGCGATCGCGATCGGGCCACCGCGGATCGTCCGGCGCGTAGGCGAGCACGCGCGTGAACAGCACGTACGCGAGCGGTGCGAGCGCCCTGGGGGTCCCGGGGTGCCCGCTCTTCGCCTTCTCCACGGCGTCCATGGCGAGCGTGCGGATCGTGTGGATCGAGGACGTCGCGATCGCGGGATCGGTCACGGGCGGCTCCGGGCGTGCGGGGGAGGTCGGGTGCCTGGGCCAAAGGCCCATAGGGGGCGGGCGGAGGTCCCGCCTTGTAGCAACGGGGTCCCACGTCCGACGCGCGCCCGGTACGCTCTCGACCAGGCGCTCCCCCTCCTCGCCCCCCACGCCCCCCCGCTCCTCCGCCCCCTCCGCCCCCTCCTCCCCCCGCTCCTCTCCCCTCCGCCCTCCGGATCGAGGCCCATGGACCGTCGGCTCGCCTGGTTGCTGCTCCTCTACGCTGCCCTCGTCCTCTTCTCGGGCATCGTGGGCCTCGTGAAGGGGTCCGGGGCAGCGCTCGGGATGGCCGCGCCCGCGGCCGTCGGGTGCGTGGTCGCCGCGCTCGCGGGGCTGCGGGGCGCGCGCTGGGCGGGGCGGGTGGGGTTCTTCTCGTGCGCGCTGGCGGTGGCCATGGGGATCCAGCGGGTCCTCGAGACCGGACGGTGGGTGCCGAGCCTGCCGACCGTCGTCCTCGGGGCGGGCCTGGCCCTCCTGTGCACGGCGCCGACGCGCCCGCGGCCTCCCGTCCCGCCCGCGGCGTGACGCGGGGCGGGGCGCGGGCCTCGCGCCCGTCCGGGAACAGGTTCGCGCGGGGCTGCGGTCGCTCGCTACGCTCTACCCATGCGCCTCCGCCGGATGCCGTGGCTGCTGCTCCTCGCCCTCTCCTGTGCGCGGCCCGTGATCGCAGAGGATCCGCCGGCCGACGCGGAACGCCGCGCGCGGATCGAGGAGGCGAAGCGCAAGGAGGCCACGGCGCGCACGGCCTTCGAGGAGCGCGTGAACGCGGCGATCGACCGCGGCGCCGCGTGGCTCCAGACGAAGCAGAGGTCCACCGGCGGATTCCCCGCGTTCGGCGACCACCTGCCCGTGAACACCTACCAGCCCATGGACCTCGGCGTGAACGCGCTCGTGTGGCTGACGCTCTCGAAGTCGGGGGTGGCCGCGGACTCGAAGACGATCGATCGCCTGAAGGGCTTCTGCCTCGTCGACTACGCGAAGATGCGGGGCCTCAAGAAGGTGATGACGTACACGGCGGCGACGCTGCTGATGGCGCTCGATGCCACGTACGCGCCCGCCGCGAAGGAGGACGAGAAGGTCGTGCGCGACCGCTACGGGACGTCGGTGTCGAAGAGGAAGACGCCGTGCAAGTACCCGTCGGGCGTCCAGGGGCTCGTCGAGGAGCTCGTGAAGCTCCTCAGGGAGAGCCAGGTGCAAAAGGTCGGGGGCTGGCGCTACCCGGGCAACACCATGGCCGCGCCCGAAGGCGTCGTCGACCTCTCGAACACGCAGTACGCGCTGCTCGGGCTACAGGCCGCCGCGCGCTGCGGGTACGAGGTGCCGCCCGAGGTGTGGCTCCGCGCCGCGGAGTACGTGCTGAAGGAGCAGGAGAAGGACGGCATGCCGACCGAGCTGTTCCTCGAGAGCCCGGCGTACGAGCCGGGACAGACCGAGGTGCCGCGCTTCCAGTCCGCGGGAAAGCGCAAGGCGAGGGGCTGGACGTATCTCCCCGGGCTGAAGGAAGCGTCCTCGGGCGCCATGACCACGGCGGGCATCGCGTGCCTCGCGATGGCCAAGGACCGCCTTCTCAGCATGGGCAAGCTCACGCCCGAGCTCGGCCGCCGGATCGACGCCGCGCTCCTCGACGGCCTCGGGTGGCTGGGGAACGCGTTCACCGTGACGGACATCCCCGTCATGCCGTCGGGCGCCGCGATGTGGCACTACTACTACCTCTACGGGATCGAGCGCGTGGGCTCGCCCACGGGCGTGCGATTCCTGGCCCAGCACGACTGGTACCGCGAGGGCGCCGAGCACCTCCT
>JAYTCP010000182.1:0-2992 GCA_043736435.1 Planctomycetia bacterium
GGGGGGGGCGGCGGGGGGGGAGGACGCGGCGCCCGCGGCGGCGGGACGGGAATCGGCACGGGAGTCGGCGCCGGTCTGGGTGCGCGCGGCGGGACAGGCGTCGGGATCGGCGCGGGCTCGGGAGAGGGCGTGGGTTCGGGCGCCGGTTCGGGGGCGGGCGCCGGTTCGGGGGCCGGCGTGGGGGCGGGCACCGGTTCCGGCGCCGGCGCGGGCACGGGTTCCGGCGCGGGAGCGGGCGTCGGCGGCGGCTCGGGCGTAGGGCCGGGCGTCGGCGGCGGGGCCGGGGTCGGGACCGGGGTGGACGGCGGCACCTCCGCCGGCGCAGTTCCGACGGGGATCTCCACGCTCCTCGTGTCGTCGGCCACCGCGGACGCCACCTGCCCCGCATAGGAGACGGTCGCGTCGACGACGAGCGTCGTCGGCTTCGGCACCGCGGGGAGCTTCGCCGTGCCCGAGAGGGTCCCGATCTCCGGGATGCCGTCGGGCAGCTCGGTCACGATCGGCCGCCCGCCGCGCACGGTCACGTGGACCCGCGCGGGGCCGACCGCACCTGGCGTCGTACGCGTGACGAACCACCGCACCTCGACCGGCGCCCCGACCGCGGGAGTCCCGACGATGGACAGCCCGCTCATCGCGAGGTTCGGCGGCTCGACGACCGCGAGCTTTGCGACCCCGGCGCTCTTCCACTCGTCGTCGGTCAGGGAGGGCCGCGGGACCGCGGACAGCACCGCAAGCTGGAGGACGGCCGCGAGATGAAGGCGTCCCGTGGCGTCGGCGGGCACGCGAATCGTGATGGGCAGCAGGCCCCCCGCACCCCGATCGAGATTGCGGACCTGGGCGCGGCCGAGGTTGGCCGTCGGCGTGAACCGGCCCTCGCGCTCCAGCGCGCCGGTGATGTAGACGGTCCCGCGGGCGCGCGCCGCGCCGGATGCGGCGGAGGCCGGGACCGCCACCGAGACGACGACCTCCGACCCCGGGTGGGCGACCTTCGCCGCGGTCGTGACGGGCAGGCGCGGGAGCTCGTCCGCCGCCCGGGCGATCGGGACGCCCGAGACCAGTGCGATCGCGGCCAGGAGCAGCGTGCGACGGGGAGCGCCCAGGGCCATGCAGTCCTCCTCCCGGGCCGGGCCCGGGCTGACCCAACAACGATGCCACGGAGCGCGGGGAAGGGGGTCCCCCGCGTCACCGAGGCGGGGGGGACGGGGCGCCGGCGTCCATCGCCTTGGCCCGGCGCTATCCCTACGCACCCTCGTCGGCCGCGCCCTCGGCCGTCCCCTCGGCGACGCGCCCCGCCTCGAGCACGGCCGCGACGCGCTCGAGGTCGTCCGCGAGGGTGGAGGTCTTGGCGTAGCGCGCGGCGGGGTCCTTCTGGAGGAGGCGCGTGACGACGTCGCCGAGGATCGACGGCAGGTCGGCGGGAAGGCGGGGCGGCGGCGACTCCTTGATCGCCCGGATCGTCGAGAGCGCGTCCCTTCCCGTGAACGGCGGCTGGCCCGTGAGCATCTCGTGCAGGATCGCGCCGAGGGCGAAGAGGTCGACGGCGAAGGTGGGGGGGACGTCGTCGAACTGCTCGGGAGCCATGTAGGCGGGCGTGCCGACGAAGTGGCCGGTCATCGTGAGGCGGTCCGAGGCTGCGCTGCGGGCGACGCCGAAGTCGGCGATGATGGGGCGCTCGCCGGGCGCGAGCAGCACGTTGTGCGGCTTCAGGTCGCGGTGGATGATGCCCTCGAGGTGGATGGCCTCGAGGCCCCGCGCGACGCCGGCGGCGAGGCGCGCCGCGCGGGCCGGCGGAAGCGCCCCCTCGCGCAGGAGCAGCGTGCCGAGGTCGGGCCCCTCGACGAACTCCATGACGGCGTAGGGCGTGCCGCCCTCCTCGCCGACGCCGCGGATCTTGATCACGTTGCGGTGATCGATGCCCTGGATCGCGCGGGCCTCCCGGAGGAAGCGCTCGCGGGCGTCCCGGTCCTGGCGGTGCTCGGGCTTGAGCGCCTTGACGGCGTAGAGCGTGTCGCCGTCGCGGGGGCGCGCGCGGAAGACGACGCCGAAGGCGCCGGAGCCGTGGCGCCCGAGGATCTCGAGCGACTCGAGCGAGCCCGTGGGCAGGAGATGCACACCGGTCTCGAAGCCGGACGGGACCTCGGCCGCGAGGCGCCGGTGGGTCTCGACGAGGAGCGTGCCGAGGGAGGCCGCGCTGCCGTGGCGCTGGAAGGGCTCGCGATCGAGCGCGGCCGCGAGCGCGTCGGCGAGGCCCTGGGGGAGGTCGGGGCGCAGCGCGCGCAGGTCGATCGCGGGCGCGCCCGACTTCGCGCGCTCGATGGCCGCGTCGACGGTGGCGCCTCCGCGTGGGTAGCCGTTCGTCAGCCAGAACGCGACCGTCGCCGCGAGGCCGTACAGGTCGCTCTCGCGGGTGGGGCGCCGCCCGTCGAACTCCTCGGGCGCCGAGAACGGCGAGAGGCCGAGCACGGCGGCGCGCAGCGGCCAGATCCCGGCCGCCAGGTCGGCGCTCTTGACGAGGTTGATCAGCTGGATCCCCTGCTCGTCCACGAGCACGACGCTCGGCTTCACCTTTCCATGGACGAACCCGCGCGAATGCATGTGCGCGAGCGCGTCGGACACCTCCGACCCGAGCCGCGCGGCCTCCGCGATGGTCGCCGGGCCCGTCTCGCGCACGCGCTGGTCGCTCGGCGTGCCCGTCCGGAACTCGTGGACGGACCACAGGTACCCCTCGGCCTCCATCACGTCCAGGGCCCGCTGGATGTTCGGGTGGTGGAGCGCCGCCGCGTGCCGCATCTCGCGGAAGAACGTGGCCCGCGCATCCTCGGCGCGGCCCGCCTCGATCGTCAGCCGCCGTAGGAGGACGGGGTGCCCGAGCATCTCGTTCCGGGCGCGGAAGAACGTGCTCGGGCCCGCCGAGAACAGCTCCTCCTCGATCTCGTAGTGGTGGATCCGCGTCGCCATGGGTGGCGAGCGACTCTACGCCCTCCGGGGACCT
>JAYTCP010000183.1:0-10269 GCA_043736435.1 Planctomycetia bacterium
ACACGCACGTCGCGTCGTTGACCCTGCCGCCGGTGCCTCTCGCCCGATTGTCGTTGCGCGTCCCGGGCGTCGACACCGACGTGCAGGCGACGCCTCGTCTGGCCGGCAGCACCGGCGTGACGCAGGAGGGCGACACCGAGCTCCTCGCCTATCTCGGCCCCGCGACGGAGGTGAGGCTCAGCTGGCGCCGGAGGCCCGAGGAGGCCACGAAGGTGCCGCCGCTCGTCTTCGCCACGGAGAGCACGGACGTGCTCGTGGACCGCGGCGTCGTGCGGACCGACTTCCTCGCCGCGTTCTCGATCCTGCGCGCGCCGCTCGAGTCGCTGACCCTCGTGGTGCCCGCGGACGTCGTGGTGCTGTACGTGGAGGGGAACGGGATCAAGACGTGGGAGCGAAACGCGGCGGGCGATCGCATCCAGGTCGCCCTGCGCGAGCCCGTGAAGGAGGCCTGGTCGGTGCGGGTGGGCCTCGAGCGCGCGGTGAAGGACCTGCCCGCCGAGATCCCCCTGCCGCTCGTGGGGGTCGAGGGCCTCGAGCGCGAGACGGGCTTCGTCCGGCTCCGGACCGCCGAGGGCGTGAAGGTCGATCCCAAGGCGACGCCGGGACTCGTGCAGGTCGACCTGACGGCACTCCCCGACCCGCTCAAGGGCGCGACGCCCGGCAAGGCCTTCGGATGGCGCCACTCGGGACGGCCCGGCGCCGTGACGGCGGGCGTGGAGGCCCTGGTCCCGCGCGTGTCCGCCACGGTGGGGAACCGCGTCGGCCTGCGGCCGGAGGGGATCGACGTGCGCGCGGTGGCGCAGGTGCTCGTCGAGCGCGCCGGGATCTTCGGCGTCGAGTTCGACGTGCCGGGCAACCTGGAGGTCACCGATGTGACGGTGAAGGGCGCGGAGATGGACGACTGGACGCGGGTCCCCGGGACGGCGGGCGCCGTGGTCTTGAAGGTCGCCTTCCGCGACCGCCTGCTCGGGACCGCGACGATCACGATCGCGGGCCGCGTGCCCCTCGTGGTGCCCGAGGAGGACGGCAAGGAGTCGACCCAGGACGTCCCCCTCGCGCGGGTGCGCAACGCCCAGCACGTGCGGGGCTACCTCGCCCTGCATGCCGATCCCGCCCTCGACCGCCGCGAGACGGCGCGCGTCGGCCTGACCGCGCTCGAGGCCGCCGCCCCCGCCGCCATCGAGCCGCCGGGCCTGCCGGGCGTGCCCCTCCCGCTCGTCTCGCGTCTCGAGCATCGCGAGGGCCCGGCGAGCCTCGGGCTCGCGCTCAAGCGCAAGGCGGCGACGGTCACGGGCTCGGTCGAGACGGCGCTCCGGCTCGAGCCCGACCGGACGAAGCTCGACGTCCGGCTCGTCTGGCAGGTGCAGTTCCGTGGCGTCGACACGTTCCGCTTCCGCGGGCCGGTCGAGCTCGCGGGCCGCGTCCATCTCGGGCCGAAGCAGGTCGGGATGGACCTCGAGGGCCCCGTGCCCGAGGGCAAGCCCGAGGGCGCGCCCGCCGACTGGAAGCCCGCGCGCACCACGTGGACACTCAAGCTCTCGGCGCAGCGCCAGGGCCGCATCGACGCGATCCTCGTGGTGGACGACCTCCCCGAGGCCCCGCTCGTCGCCGGCGCCTCGCGCCAGGTCGCGGTGCCGGTCTTCGTGCCGCTCGGGCCCGACGGCAAGCCGCTCGGGAACGTCACCCTCCACGCCGCGGTACGCCGCGACCCGCTCCTCGAGGTCGCGACCGAGCGCGTCGAGCGGGGCGAGGAGATCGACGCGCGCGAGCTCGCCGGCGTCACGTCCCTCGCGGCGCCCGAGACGTTCCTCGCGTTCCGGTCGTACGACCCCGAGCACGTGGCGGTGCTCAAGGTCACGAAGCACGAGTACGAGCCCGTGGCCGAGGTCGTGATCGCGCACCAGCACCTGAACACGGTGATCCCCGCCGAGGGGCGCGCGACCACCGAGGCCTTCCTCGTGGTGCGCAACAACGACCGGCAGTACCTCGAGCTGCGCCTGCCCGAGGGCAGCAACATCCGCGCGGTGAGCGTGGACGGGAAGTCGGAGACGCCCCGCCGCGGCGAGGACGGCACGGTGCGCATCCCGCTGCTCGGCAACCTGGGCAAGGACCAGGCCTTCGTCGTGGCGTTCGCGTTCGACCACGACGTCGAGCGCAGCGGGCTCTTCTTCGAGACGGTGCGCGTCGCGAGCCCCGTCCCCCTGCGGGTGACGAGCGACCTGCTCACGTGGCGCGTGTACGTGCCGAAGGAGCGCGAGATCACGGCCTTCGGCGGCGATCTCCGTCGCACGGACGAGCACGGCTCGTGGGCGTTCGAGCTCTTGAGCGACGCGACGGGTCTGCTTCGGCGCGCGCCGTCGGGGACGCCCATCGACCTGCGGCGCATGGTGAACGACCTCGAGAGGGGGAGCCCCTTCCAGGTCCAGGCCGACGGCACGGCCTACCTGTTCAGCAACCGCACGGGCACCGGCTCGGTGAGCCTCTCGAGCGTGAATCCGACGGGGTTCCTCTTCCTGCGCCTCGCGCTGCTCGCGGCCGCCTTCCTCGGCGGTCGCCTCCTCGCGCGCGCGCTCGCGGGCCGCCGTCGGGGCGCGTGGATCGCCTTCCTCGCGCCGTTCCTCGCGATCCTGCTGCTCCTGCTCCCGTCGGGCCCCGGGATGACCGCCGTGCTCACGGCGATGCTGCTCGGCGTGGTCCTCTCGGGCGCGGTGTCCTACGTGCGCTCCTTGCGGGACGCGCGGGCGCGGCGCTCGCCCGTCCGGACGTCGCGTTCCGCGACGACGGGCACGCCGCCCCCGACGTCACCGACGCCGCCCGCGGCGCCGCCTCCGGCGGCCGGAGGTGCCGCGTGATCCCGCGCGGACGCCACGCCGCATGGGCGTTCGCGCTCGTCGCGCTCGCGGCGGCGAGCACGCTGCGGGCGCCCCGGGCCGTCGCGGACGAGGCTCCCGCCGCGACTCCGCCCGCCCCGGCTTCGCCGACCCCCGCGCCCGCGCCGAAGGGCCGGGCCGTCAAGCCGCCGCCCCCGCCTCCGTTGCCGCCGATCCCCACGGTGGTGCACGTGCCCACGGACGAGCTCGACGTGCTGCTGCGCGGCGAGGCACGCAGCGTGATCCTGCGCTACGACGAGTACCGCGCGCTGCTCGAGGAGGCGCGGGCGAAGGAGCGCGCGCCCGAGGCGCTCGCGCCGCAGGACGTGGTGCGGCTCTCCGGCGACGGCACGCTCGACCTGACCGACGACAGGGCCGCGCGCTTCGAGATCGTGTACCGGATCCAGAGCCTCGCGCCGGGTCCGCGCGCGGTGGGCTTCGACAGCGGCGGCGTGGCCTTCGAGTCGATCCGCGTCGAGCCCGAGGACGGCGCCGGGCCCGGCCGGTACGAGGTGCGCGAGGGCTCGGGACGGATCCATCTCGACGGTCCCGGGATCCGCCGCGTGACGGTGACGGGCTCCGCGGTGCCCACCGTGGACGGCGGCTCGCGACGCCTCGACCTGTGGCTGCCCAACCCCGCGGCGATGGCGCTCGCGGTGACGGTGCCGCCGGGCGTCGAGGCGACGCTCGCGGGGGAGGGTGCCCCGATCGTCGTGCAGTCCCCGGCCGAGCGGCCGGCGGTGGTGCGGACGCGGCCTTCCCGGGGCGGCCACCTCGTCATCACGTGGACGCCCTCGGCCAAGGGCACGGAGGGACCCGCGGTCCTCGACGCGGACGTGCGCACGCTCTTCACGGTGGGGGACGGGGTCGTCGCGGTCCGGTCCGTCGTGCGCGTGGACTTCCTCCGGACGCCCGCGGACGCCCTGACGCTCGAGGTGCCCTCCGATCTCGCGGTGCACGCGGTCGAGGGCGCCGGCGTCACGGGGTTCACGCGTTCGGCGGACCGCAAGCGGCTCCGGGTGCGCCTCGAGAAGGCGGTGCTCGGTCGCGTCGAGGCGCTCGTCCAGGGGGAGCGTCCGTTCGCGCCGGGGCGCGGGATCGAGCTTCCGCGCGTGCGCGTGGCCGACGCGTTGCGGCACCAGGGCGAGGCGGTGCTCCGGTTCGGGCCGGACGTGAACGCGCGCGCGGTGCGCGTCGAGGGAGGCCGGCGCGTGCCGACGAGCGGGACCGATCCCGCGACGGCCGGCGTCCTCCGGTACGTGCTGGCGAGCGCCGACTCGGGCCTCTTCATCGACGTCGAGCCCGGCTCGTTCCGCGTGGACGCCTCGGCCACGTACTACTTGAGCCTCGCCGAGCCCGGCCAGACGCTCATCGGCATCGTCACGTACCGCGTCGTCGAGGGGACGCTCCATCGCCTGAGCCCCCGCTTCCCGCCCGGGTTCGACCTCCGGGAGCTGACGATCGGCGGTGTGACGACCGGCTTCACCCGCGACGTGACCTCGGACGGCCGCGTCGAGATCACGCTCGGCAAGGGCGTGCCCGCGGGCGGCGCGGTCGACCTCCTGGCCACGCTCGAGAAGGCCCAGGCCGACTGGGTGCCGGAGAAGGCCCACGTCGCCGTCCCGTTCCCCGTCCCCTCGGCGGGGGCGACGCGGGAGGAGGCCTACGTGGCGGTGGGGGCCGATCCCGGGTTCGAGGTGCTCGACATGGGCGGGAAGGACCTCGTCGCGGTCGGCGCCGCCGATCTCACGGCCCGCGGTCTCCTGGCGACGGGCCTCGTGTACGGGTATCGCGTCGATGGACCGGCGCCCGCCGTCACCCTCGACGTGTCGCGGCGCGAGCCCCTCGTCGAGGCCGACGTGGTCACGGTGCTCCATCCCGGGCCGCGTCGGATCGACCTGTCGGCGCGGGCGGTCTACCGCATCCAGCGGGCGGGCGTGCGGCGGCTGTTCCTCGACCTGCCCTCGTGGGCGGGCGACCAGGTGGACGTGCGGGCCCCTTCGCTCCGGCTCGCGACCCGCCTCGTCGGCGAGCGCCGCCCGGCCGACGTGCCCGCGGGCTACGACCGGTGGCAGATCGACCTCGAGCAGCGCGCGCTCGGCACCACCGTGGTGTCCGCCTCCTGGTTCCTCGACCGCGACATGGACGACTGGACGATCGAGGCCGATCGGCGGCTCGTGGCCCGCGCGCCCCTAAAGCGCGCGGAACGGCTTCTCGTGGTTCGGCGCAGCGCCGGCCTCGAGGTGACGCTCCCGCAGCTCGCGGGATCCCCCGACGTGCGGATCCTCGACGTGACCGAGGCGCCCCCCGAGGCCGGGATCGACCCGCTCGGCGTCCTCGAGGTGATGCGCCTCCCCGCGGGCCGCGACGGCGTCGCGGTCGCCGTGCGCAAGCACGCCGGGGCCGCCGTGCTCGGCGCCATCGCGACCGAGGTGTCGCTCCGGACCGCCGTCGCGCGGGAGGG
Organism: Planctomycetia bacterium; assembly: GCA_043736435.1. Classification (GTDB taxonomy): domain Bacteria; phylum Planctomycetota; class PLA2; order PLA2; family JAEUHO01; genus JAYTCP01. Next base: position 5,335 of record JAYTCP010000183.1, read on the forward strand.
GATCCTGCGCACGCGGGCCGAGGTCACGCTGTTCAACATCGATCGGCAGTTCGTCGAGGTGCTGCTGCCCGAGCACAGCACCCTCGTCGGCGCCGTCGTCGGCGGCCGTCCGGTGAAGCCGCTCGTGAGCCCCTCGGGCGCGCTCCTCCTGACGGTGCCCGCGACGCTTCCGACGGCGCGCGCGCGCCGTCCGCGGGTGCTGGTGGCGCTCACCTACGAGACGAGACTCGACGGCGAGATCGGCGGGCGCGTGCGCGTCGAGGCGCCCCGGTTCCCCGGTCTCGAGGTGCTCCACACGACCCACGAGGTCGCCGTCGAGCCGGACCAGGTGATCACGGCGGTGGCGGGCGACCTGCTCGCGTCGGGGCGCGTCGAGCGGCCCGTGCGGACGCCCTGGCTGCTGGTGCCCATGCTCGAGACGTTCAAAGGCAGGTCCGCGGGCGCGCCTGGGTCGATGGCCACGGATTCGAGCGTCGTCGACTACGCCGCCGGCGGGTCGGCTGCGCCCGGTCCGGCCAGCGGGGGAGCAGGAGGAGGGGGCAGCGCGGCGATGGGGGAAAGCGACGTGTACTTCGGTTCGTCCGCGAAGCCGGACGCGCGGCACGGGCGGGAGGCCCCGTCCGAAGAGGCCATCCCTCCCACGCCCGAGGAGATCGAGCAGGTTCACCAGAGGGAACTCGCTCCCAAGACCCAGGTCGGGCCGGGTCCCGTCCCTGGGGACAGGATGGTGCCGGCGACCCCTACCGAGATGCCGCCCCCTGCGACCGAGGCCCCGCCCGTACCTACGCGCCCCCCTTCCGGTGACCCGCAGATCGACGACGATCTCCCCGACGGCGCCGGGAGGCGCGGGGAGTCGAAGCCCGGGCAGCCCCCCGGAGGACCCGTGGACGGCGGCAAGGCCGGCGCGGAAGGGGCCGACGACGCACGTCGCGCAGGCTTCGGAGGCCGTGCACGCAAGGGCCAGCTGTCGCTCGACGTGCCCGTGTTCCTGGCCCCGAATCGCGTGATCGCGAGCCGGGTCGGTGGCGGGGGAGCGATCGAGCTCGATCTGTCCTCCAAGGAGGGGAGCGAGCGCACGTATCTCTTCCTCGGCTTCCTCACGTTCGCCCTCGCGATGGCCGTCCTCGCGCTCGGATGGCTGACGGGGCTGTGGACCGTCCTCGCGGGCCTCGCGGCGGCGGCAATCCTCCAGATCGCGTTCGGCTCGTCGGCCTCCTCGCTCGTCGCGGCCGTGGCCGACGCGTCCACGGCGCTCGGGGTGCTGCTCCTCCTGCGCTGGCTCCTCGCGCGGCTCTTCGGGCGGGACCACAGCGCGACCGGCGCCCCGCCGCCGACGGTGCGGCCGACCACGCCCCCGATGCTCCCGCCGGCGGCCGCCGCCGCGCTGCTCGCGATCCTCTCCGTGGCGTTCGCGTCCCCCGCCCACGCCGACGACGGCCCCGGCCCCGTGCCGGCCCCGGGCGGCGGGACCGTGATCGTCCCGCGGGATCCCGCGAAGGGCGGCGACCTCGCCACCGACGATCGCGTGTTCCTGCCGCTCGAGACGTGGCTCGCGCTCGAGCGAACGGCCCATACCGATCGGGATCCCGAGCTGGTCACCCTCGGGCAGGTCGTGACCCTCGTCGAGGCGGCCTACCGCATGGAGGTCGGCGCCGAAAACGTCCAGGGAAGCGCCCGCCTCGTCTTCGCGCAGCGCGGACGGGGCACGCTGCTCGTGCCCGTGCCCCTCGCGGGCCTCGCCATCGTCGAGGCAAGGCTCGACAACAAGCCCGTCCAGCTGCTGCTCGACAAGGGTGTCTACCGGCTGCCCCTCGACCGCGAAGGCGATCACGTGCTCGACCTCATGTTCCAGGCGCCCGTCGCGGTCGGTCCCACGGGGCGCACGTTCTCGTTCCAGGCCCCCACGTTCGCCGCGGCGACCCTCGACGTGACGGCGGGCGCCTTCGACGGCGATCTCCTCGTCTCGGGCGCGGGCCGCGTCGTGGTGCGGTCGCGGCCCGGGCCGGGCTCGGTCTTCTCCGCGCGCGCCCATCTCGGCCGTCTTACGGGCACGGGCCCGGTCCAGCAGGTGATGGTCTCCCTGGTCGAGAAGAGCCCGGCCGCCCTGCTCGCGGCCGTGCGCACGCGCGCCGAGTCGCGCGTGGTGCACAGCGTGCGCGACGGCGGCACGGAGTCGGTGCTGGCGCTCGCGCTCCACGTCCTCCAGGGCAAGGCCCCGTTCGTCGACCTCTCGATCCCCGTAGGCGTCGACGTGCTCGAGGCCACGGGTCCCGAGCTGCTCCGGTGGGAGACCGGCGACGGGCGCCTGCGGCTCGTCTTCGGACGGCAGGTCGAGGGACGGGTCGCGTTCGGGATTCGCACGTTCCAGCCCGCCGCGTCCCCCGAACGCCGCGAGGCGCTTCCCGAGCTCACGGTCCGCGACACCACGGGCGAGAGCGGCCTCGTGGTGGTCAACGGCGACCCGTCCCTGCGTCTCGAGGCGGAGGCGGGCCCGAGCCTCTTCCGCACGGGTCGGCCCGCCGAGAAGGACGCCGCCGGCCCCGACGGGGTGGGGCGCGTGCTCGGCGCCTGGCGCTTCGCGGCGCGGCCCGCACCCCTCGCGGTGCGCGCCGAGCGCTCCCAGGCGCGCCTCGAGGTGGACTCGCGCGCGCGCGTGACCCTCGGCGACGAGCGCGTGCGGTCGGTGATCGAGGCGCTCGTGCACGTGCGGCGCGCCCCCGTGGGGGAGCTCGCGTTCGCGCTGCCCGGCACCGACGAGGTCCGGGCCGTCGAGAGCGCCGGCCTCTCGACCTGGTGGCTCGACGGCCAGGGCGAGAGCCGCCGGCTTCTCGTGCGCATGACCGATCTCTTCGAGGGGGACCGCCCGATCACCGTGCGGCTCGAGCGGCGGCTCGCGGGCCTCCGGGACGGCATCGCGGTCCCGCGCCTCGCGCTCGAGGGAGCGCAGGCCGATCGCGGACTGCTCGTCCTGTTCGCGCTGCCCGACGTCGAGCCCGCGCCCGGCACCGTCGCGGGATGGAAGACCCTGCCGCCCACGCGCCTCGAGGGTCAGGAGCCCAACGTGGCGGGGGCGCGCCCGACCCACGCCTTCGCGTGGGACGTCCCCGTCGCCGCGCCGCTTCCCGTGACGCTACGGACCCCCGACCAGGAGATCGAGGCCGTCGTCGTCTCGCAGATCTCTCCGAGCGACGGCGAGCAGCGCCTCGAGCACCTCGTCGTGTTCGACGTCCGCCGGGGCGCCACCGACCGCCTGAGCGTGTTCGTCCCCGACGGCGGGCTCTCGCCGAGCGACGTCGTGCGCGCGCGCGACCTGCGCGAGCTTCGGTCCGAGCCGGCGACCCGCGTCGACGCCGACGGCAAGGAGGTGAAGGGCCGCCTCTACGTCCTGCGCCTCCAGTCCGCCAAGAGTGGCCTCGTCGAGGTCACGGTCTCCCAGCTCTGGCCCGCGGCCTCCGTCGTCCACGTCGTGCGCCCCGAGGGGGTCAAGGCGACGCGCTGGTTCGGCCTCCTGCGAACCTTCCTCGACGGCGAGGTCGAGGCGCGCGTCACGGCGGGCGCCCCCGACCCCGTCGACTGGACCGACCTCCCGTTCCTGCCGACGGGGGTCGAGCGCACGGCCGTGCTCCGCACGTACGCGGCGCGGACGCCGTACATGGTCGAGGTCACGGCGCGCCGTCATCGCATCGAGGTCCAGGCCGACGCCGTGGTCCTCGCGGCGCGGGCCGAGGTCGTGGTGGGCCTCGACGGGGAGGCCCGGGTGCGGGTCCGCTACCGCCTGTTCAACCGCGCCCGCCAGTTCCTCCCGCTGAGGCTGCCCGACGGCGCCGTCCTCTACGGCGCGGTGGCCGCGGGCGTCCCGGTCAAGCCGCTGGCCGGGTCGGACGGGGGCATCCTCCTCCCGGTGCCGAAGGTCCCGCTCGGCGGCGCCGGCTACGAGGTCGCGATCACCTACCGGGCCCGCGTCGGGGACCGCCTCGAGCACGGCGGGAACGGCACGCTCCTGCTCCCGCAGGTGATCGGCGTCGAGGTCGACCGCACGGTGATCTCGCTCCGCGTTCCCTCGGGCTACGCCTACACCTTCGACACGAAGATGACGGAGGCTTCGGAGCGCGAGGCCGTGGGGGACGTCGTCGAGGCGTCGCTGCGCGAGGCGCAGGAGGTCTTGAAGGTGGCCCAGACGGGCACCCTCGACCAGCGACTGCTCGCATGCACGACGAGCACGCCGCTCGTCGCGCAGGCGCGTGCCCGCCTGCTCGACTACAAGCAGCGGGGCGCCGCCCCGGACCGCGTGGCCGTGCTCCAGTCCGAGCTCGACAAGCTCGCGCAGGTGCAGACGGAGGCGCTCTCCCGCTGTCAGGTGGACGCCGGCGTCGCCAGGAACGAGGAGCAGTTCCAGGCCAACAACGAGCTCGCCTCGAACGCGAGCGGCCAGACTCTGCTGACCTTCGTGGACCCTTCGGGCGCGACGGGACGCGCCGGCGCGCCGCAGGCGGGCATGGCGGCGAATGCGAACTGGGCCTTCAACGGGGGCGCGGGGGGCGGCCCCGCCGCCACGAGCAAGGAGTTCGCCGAGCTGAAGCAGCGCCTCCAGGGCGCCCTCGAGCTGCGGGACGACGAGGAGCGTCGCAAGTCGATCGACGTCGTCGAGCAGACGCGCACCCGGGCGCTGCAGGGCCAGGAGCGCGCGAACCTGCCTCAGCAGGAGGCCGTCGTGGACGAGGCGACGCTCCTGTTCGACCAGAATCGTAACAACGCGCTGCTGAACGACCAGCTGCGACGGCTCGAGGAGGGGTATCGCGGCCTCGGCAGGGAGGCCGGCGGCGACGGCGCCAAGGGCCGTGCCGACGAGAGCAGGTCCACGCGCCTCGACGGGGAGTCGGCCGCCGCCGCCACGCGAGTGGGGCAGGGGGACGTCGACGCCCAAGAGCCCCACTC
>JAYTCP010000184.1:0-1633 GCA_043736435.1 Planctomycetia bacterium
TGGTCTACATCCGCACGGACCCGCGCTTCGCCAAGGACGGCCTCACGGCGGACATCGTGGCCTGATGCTCCCGCGCAAGGTCATCGCCGGGCCCGCGAAGGAACCGCTCACGCTCGAAGAGGCGAAGCGGTTCCTGCGCATTACGTCGAGCGCCGAGGACGACGTCGTCGCGGCGTTGATCGCGGCGGCACGGAAGCGCATCGAGCGGGGGACCGAGCTCGCGCTCATCACCCAGACCGTCGAGGTGAAACTCGACGGGTTCTGGGGCTCGTGCGCGATCGAGCTCCCGATGCCCCCGCTCCAGGAGGTCGTCTCGGTCCAGTACGTCGACGCGGCGGGCGCGCTGCAGACCCTGCCGGCCGACACGTACAAGGTGAGCACGCACCGCCGTCCCGGGCGCGTGTGGCTCGCCTCGGGGAAGTCCTGGCCCGCGACGAAGGACGAGCGCGAGGCCGTGACGATCACGTTCAAGGCGGGCTTCGGCGACGAGCCGGCGGCCGTGCCCCCGAACCTGATCCACGCGATGCGCATGCTCTGCGCGCACTACGACCGCAACCGCGAGGCCGTCCTCGCAGGCGAGGCGCCGCAAGTCGTCCCGGAGGGCGTCGAGTCCCTCCTGGCCGGCGAGCGCATCCCGGAGGCGGCGTGACCACCTACCAGCTACGAGCCGGGCGCGATGCGAACGGGGCGGGATCTCCGCTGGAGACGACGGGGGTGTACCTCGTCGAGGGGACCCCCGACCCGGGAAGCTCGCGCTCGCTCGTCTTTCCCCCCGTGGAGTGACCCATGCCCGATCTCACGATCACCGCATCCCAGGTGAAGGCCGGCGCCGGCGCCGTCGAGGGCACGGGCGTCGCCGGGGAGACCACCACCGCCGGCCAGTCCGTCTACGAGGACGCGGCCGACGGGAAGATCAAGCTCGCGGACGCGAATCTCTCGCTCGCCGCCGCGAAGGCGAGGGGGATCGCGCTCCACGGGGCGCTCGCCAACCAGCCGATCCGCTACCAGAAGGGCGGCAAGTGCATCGTCGGCGCGGGGGCGGCGCCGGCCAAGGGCACGATCTACGGCGTCTCCGGGACGGCTGGCGGGATCGCGAAGCTCGGGGACAAGACGGGAACGGGCCCCGGCTCGAGCGACCTCGTCGCCGGCTGGCACACCACGATCCTCGGCGTCGGCGACGGCGACGGGGGCATCGATCTGGTCCCCGGGGGCCCGTTCGCCAGCGGCCACGCGGTGCCCTGATGCGGCTGGGCGAGCTCCGCCACCTGCTGGTCCACGAGGTCGCGACCGAGGATCGCGAGGCCGACGGCGGCGTCACGACCGCGTGGGCGCCGCAGGACGTCGCCTGGGGGCACGTCGAGCCCCTCTCGGGACGCAAGCTCGAGCTCGCCCAGCGCCAGGAACCCCGCGTCACCCACCGCGTGACGATGCGCTACCACCCAACGCTCCAGGCCCGCGACCGGCTGGTCTTCGGGGAGGGGCGGGCGCTGCACGTGCACTCCGTGCTCACGGCCGACGAGGACCAGAACGAGACGGTGGTGCTCGCCGAGGAGGTCCCCAAGTGATCGACGAGGCCCTTCATGACCACTGCCCCTCGGACGCCACGCTGCGGCGCCTCGTGGCCACGCGGATC
>JAYTCP010000185.1:0-1860 GCA_043736435.1 Planctomycetia bacterium
GGCGTCGCCGTGAGCGATCCCCTCGCGCAGGCGCTCGCGGCGTCGCCGCTGCCGGTCTGGCACCGGCACCGCAACCGGGCGAGGCTCCCGATCCTCATGTACCACGGCGTGGTCGAGCGCCGGCTCGTGCCCGCGTGCTGGCAGCAGCTTCCCGTGGACGCCTTCCGCCGGCAGCTCGAGTGGGTGGCGCGGCACTTCCGCGTGCTGCCCCTCGTCGAGGCCCTCGACCGGATGAAGGCCGGGACCCTGCCCCCGCGGTCGTGCGCCCTGACGTTCGACGACGGGTTTCGAAACGACGTCACGACCGCCCTGCCCGTGCTCGAGGGGCTCGGGCTGCCCGCGACGGTGTTCGTCGTGACGGACCTGCTCGGCACGGCGGCGGTGCCGTGGGCCGACCGCCTCTACCTCGCGTTCGCGCGCACCCGCGCGACGCGCGTCGACGGCGCGCCGGCCGGGCTGCCCCCGCTCGAGCTTGGGAGCGACGCGGCCCGGGGCGAGGCGTACGCGCAGGTCGTGCGCGCGCTGAAGGCGCTTCACCCCGAGGCGAAGGACGCGGCGCTCGACGCCCTGACCGACGCGCTCGGGGCGCCGCGGGCCCCCGATCCCGGCGACTTCCGGCTCATGTCGTGGGAGCAGGCGGTCGCGCTCGACCGCGGCGGGCTCGTCGACGTCGCGGCGCACACGCGCACCCACGAGATCCTGTCGCGTCTCGGGTCGAGGGAGGCGGTCCGGGACCAGGTGATCGCGTCGCAGCGGACCGTCACCGAGCGGCTGGGGCGGGCCCCGCGGGTCTTCGCGTACCCCAACGGCCGCGCCGTCGACGTCGACGATCGGGCGAAGGCCGCCGTGGCGGAGGCGGGGATCCCCTGGGCGCTCACGACGATCGAGGGCTTCGCGACGGCCGCGGGCGATCCGTTGGCGCTCCCGCGCCTCTCGATCGGGAGCGACCTCTCGTTCGCGCGGTTCCGTCTGCTCGTGTCGGGGACGCTGACCGCGCTGCGAAGAAAGTGAGCGGTACCGTGCCAGAGCAAACGCCGCAGCTTTTCTGAAAAGCTGCGGCGTTTGCTCTGGCACAGTACCGCTGAAATCTTGCGGCGAGCGCGGGCACCGCACCGCCGGTCCTTGTCGCGGGGACGCCTACCGTGTGACGAAGAGGTGCGTCCACCAGGGGCCGCCCGAGCCGTGGCGGACGCCGACGCCCGCCTGCGTGAGCGCCCCGTTCAGGATGTTGTCGCGGTGGCCCGTCGAGTTCATCCACGCGTTGACGACGGAGGCGGGCGACGGCTGGCCCTGGGCGATGTTCTCCGCCCATCTGCCGACGGCGATGCCCGCGGCCGAGAGCCGGCCGCCCGGGCCCTGGCCCTCCGGCGAGTAGTGGTCGAAGTAGCCGCGCACGTCCATGTCGAGCGAGTGCTCGAACGCGACCTGCGCCACCGGGTCGTCCCAGATGAGCGCGGACAGCCCGCGGCTCGTGCGCTCGAGGTCGACGAGCCGCGCGACCTCCAACCCGTCCGCGAGCTCGGCCGCCGTCATCGTCAGCCCGGCGGGATTCCCGCCCCCGCCGCCCCCGCCATTCCCCCCCCCGTCCGGGAGGCCGAACCCGCCGCCTCCGCACGAAGGCGTGGCGACGAGGAGACCCAAGCAGAGGAGTGCGAGCAGGCGACGGCGGGACATGGAACTCTCCGAGGAGATGGTGCACCTCACCTTTCGACCGGATGCTCCCGGGGCTGTAGGGCCCGCCAGAGCGCCTCCAGGGCCCGGACCTGCCGTTCGACCGGGTACCGCTCGGTCACGCGGGCGCGGGCTGCGGCGACGAGGGCCGGGCCGTCCGGGGAGGCCCCGAGGGCCGCCCGCAGGGCC
>JAYTCP010000186.1:0-1981 GCA_043736435.1 Planctomycetia bacterium
CTCTTGCGCCACGCGAGGTGGACGAACTGCGAGTCGATGCTCAGGCCGAGCACCTGCGCGTCGCGCTCGGCGAAGTCGGCGTCGCGCCGCCCGAAGCCGGCGATCTCGGTGGGGCAGACGAACGTGAAGTCCATGGGCCACGCGAACAGCACGAGCCACTTGCCGGGGAACGAGGCGTGGCCCACCTCCGCGAACTCGCGGCCAGCCTCGAGGCTCGTCACGGCCTGGAGACGGAACTCGGGCAGGCGGTCACCGACGGTCAGCATGGGGCGCTCCTTCGTTGTGGAAATAGTCTAGAGATATACAATGTCTAGCATCACCCCCAGGGGCGCGCGAACGCACGCCCGGCCGCGGCCGGATCGGGGGAGCGCCGCCCGGCCCGGGGGCGCACCGAGGGCCCGCACGGAACGGGGGTCGCTTGGCCGGAGCCCGCGGAGGTCGGCCCGACGGGCGGGGGAGCCCCCGCGCGCGGCGGGCGCGTCAGCCCCGCGCGCGACGGGTGGCGACGCGGCGGCCGCGCAGCACCACCTGGTACTCGGTCACCTCGAAGCCGGGCAGGCGGTCGACGTCGGACACGCGCAGCGCCTCCCACGGGACGTCATGCAGGCGGCCCGTGGTCTCGTCGAGCAGGTGATGGTGCTTCTCGACCTTCGGGTCGAACACCACGTGCCCCTCCGCGATCGAGAGCTGGCGCAGGAGGCCCTTCTCGACCAGCAGATTGAGCGTGTTGTAGACGGTGGCACGCGACACCACGGGCAGCTCCTTGCGCACGCGGTCCCACACGTCGTCGGCCGACGGGTGGTCCTGCGTCGCGAGCACGTAGCGGGCGATGGCCACGCGATGGGCGCTCGGCTGCACGCCGTGGGTCTTCAGGCACTCGAGGACGTCGGAATCGGTCATCACGCAGGAGAGCGTACGTCCTCCCCCAAGGGCGCGATGCGCAATCTCGTGAAGGACCCGTTCCCCGCGCCACGGGGCGCGATCCCGCGGGGCGAGGAGGTGGGTGCGGGGGGGGCCGACTCCTCCCCCCCGTCGGGCCTCATCGGCCCGAAGGACCGGACGATCGCCCCCGCGTCCCGCTATCCCCCCGGCGCTCCCGCCCCGCCGCTGCCCGAACGCGCATGCTCGCCCGCGCCGCCGTGCGCATCGCCGGTGCCGCCCTCGCCGCCCTCCCCGCCCGGGGCCAAACCGGCGGCGCCGTCGGTGGCCCAGGCGAACGCGTACCCCATGGGCGCGGAGACCGTGACGTTCGCGCCCTTGCCTGAGCGACGGGAGAAGGGCTTCGCCTTGCCTCCGACGGCCATGACGAGCCCGGCGGAGAGCTCGCTCACGCCGACGTCGACGGCGTCGGGATCCTTGTCGGTGGCGTCGGCGCCGAACGCCAGCACGATCGTCCCGTCCGCGGAGCGGTACACGGCGGTCGTCCCCGCCGTCGTCGGCATGACCGTCGGCGGGAGGCGCTTGCCGGGCTTGGCGGGGTCGGGGCGCCCGATGCGGAAGTCGTTCATCTCCTTCAGGAGGGTCGGCGCGGCCCCCACGAGGATCGTGCGCCGGAGGCGCTCGCGGAGGTACTCGAACTCGGGTTCGGCCTTCTTGACGAGGAGCGCCTTCAGGTAGTTGAGGTGCGGGCGGGCCGCGTCGGGGGGGGCCAGGCGGAGCGCGTTCTCGAGGACCGGCCAGATCGCGGGCCCCATCACGAGGAGCGCGCGCCGCGCCTTCACGACGTCGCCCTCCGCGCCCCCGCCCTTCACGATGACGTCCACGTGCTTCTGGGCCGCCGTGCGCACCTCGGGAGTCAGCTCGGAGGCCTCGCCAGGGAGTCTGGTGTCGGCGTGGGCCGGGAGGGCGGACGGGGCCGCGAGGGCGGCGGCGAGGAGGACGGCCGCGGCGAGCTGGCGGGGGAGCGTGTTCATCACGTCGGATTGTAGGGCCCGCGGCGCCGGAGGGCAGCCCTCCCCGCGCCCGGTGCCCCCCCCGAGCG
>JAYTCP010000187.1:0-2158 GCA_043736435.1 Planctomycetia bacterium
CCGCCGACGTGCTGCCGGGCAGCACCGCGGGGCGCGCCGCGGTGGTGGACGTGCTCCTCGACAGCGGCGAGGTCCTCCTTCCCTTGATCGTGGACATCGGCGACCCCGATGCGTGGATCGCCGACCGGTTCCTGCGCACCCTCGGTCGGGGACCGTCGCCCGCCGAGGTCGTGGCCTACCGCACGGTGCTCCTCGACCCCGCGGGCGGTCCGCACGTCGTCGTACGCGCGCTGTGCTCGAGCGAGGAGTACGGCTCCCGATGACCGTCCCGCGCGCGATCTTCCCCTGCGTCCTGGCCGTCCTGACGGTCCTCGCGGCGGCTGACGGCCCGGCGGCGCGCGGCGCGCCCGACCCCGCGGGGCCCTCCGTCCCGCGATGCGAGCGCGTGGTCCTCGTCGTGTTCGGGGGGGGCGTGCGGAGCCGCGAGATGCTGCGGCGGCCCGACCTCTGCCCGACGCTCGCGGCGATCCGCGCGGCGGGCTTCGGCTCCGAGGGGTGGACCGCCGGCGGCGCCGACCCGACGGACGCGACGAAGGCGATCCTCTGCGGACGCGACGTGCCGGTCGTCACCCCGGGTCGCGTGCGTCCGTCGTGGCCGACGCTCCTCGAGTGCGTGCGGAAGGGGCGAGGGCTCGGTCCCGACGCCGCGTGGTTCGCCTCGTACGCGGATGGGGAGGCCCTCGACCTCGCGACGAGCGACGCGCCCGACCACGGCCCGGCGTTCGGACCGCGGCTCGCGTACGGCGAGGGTCCGTTCGGCGAGCCGTTGCGCGGTCTCTTCCGTCTGTTCGGCCGCCCCGGCCCGACGACGGAGCGCACGTGGGCCCATCTCGAGACCCTGCGCGGCGTCACCGCGCGCGAGTCCGCCTCCCGCGGGATCGGCGCCGGTCCGGCCTCGCTCCCGGAGGCGCTGCGCCTCGAACGGGCCCTGCTCGAGGAGGTGGATCGGCGCGCCGGCGGGATCGGCGGCGCCGCGCCCCTCGACGCGCGGGCCGTGCGGGCCGGCATCACCGTGCTGCGCGTCTTCCGCCCGACCCTCCTCGTGATCCGCCTCGGGCAGGCCGACGTCGGCCGCACGAGCGTGGCCGCCTACGAGGAGGTGCTGCGGCGCGACGACGCCGAGATCGGCCGGCTGCGCTCGGTGATCGCGGCCGACCCGGTGCTCGCCCGGTCGACGGTCCTCGTCGTCACCGGCGACCTCGGCCGCGACGCCGAGCCCAACGCGGAGGGCGGGTACGGGCGGGGCGACGGCTCGCCCGACCAGACCACGGTCGCCGTCGTGGGCGAGGGGCCCGGCCTGCGCCGCGGAGCCGTGCCGAGGGTACCGCACGCGACACGGGACCTGGCGCCGACTCTCGCGCGGCTCCTCGGCACGGCGATGCCGCCGGCGGGGGGCGAGGCGGCGACGACGGGCGTCGTACGCGAGGAGCTGCTCTCCCGTTGACGGGCGGACACGGGGCCTCGGGGGCTCCCGCGTCGCCGCCCGACCCCGGCTATCGCGGCATGGGGAACGCGGAGAGCCCGTTCGCGCCCGCGGGCACGATCAGCGTGCCGTTCGCGAGCCGGACCGGCGGGACCCTCACGGTCCCCTTGAGCGCGAGGTCGAGGACCACCGCGTCCGTCCGGGCGTCCCAGACCCACACGCGCCCGTCGACCAGGGCGGCGGCGAGGCGACCCTCGAAGCTCTGGAGGCCACCGACCAGCGCCGCGCCGGCGTCCCGCTCGCCGCGGGGCGTCCCGTCCGACGTCGCGAAGAGGCGCACGAGGCCGCGCCGATCCGCGACGGCGACGAAGCTCCCCGCCTCCGCGGGCGAGCCGGCGGCGTCGCCGACGCCGGGACGACGCCAGGCGACCGACGCGGTCGCGGCCTTCGCCTCGACGGCCAGCAGCGTGCCGTCCCCGGTCAGGGCGTAGAGGAAGCCCGCGCCCGAGGCGATCCCGACGACGGGCTCCTTGCCGCCGCTCGCGATCGTGGTGAGCGAGCCGGTGAGGGGGTCGATGCGGTCGATGCCCCCGCGGGCGTCGCCCACCCAGAACGCGCCGTGGTCGGCGAGCACGCCCGTCGTCGCCATGCCCGGGAGGCGCGCGTAGACCGGACGCCCGTCCTCGCCGTAGACCGCGACGCGGTCGTCCAGGGCGAACGCGATCCGGTTGCCCA
>JAYTCP010000188.1:0-5727 GCA_043736435.1 Planctomycetia bacterium
TGCTGCCGCAGTACTTCACGATGGAGCGGTCGATCCCGATCCACCTGTGCGACCTCGCGTGGATGGCGGCGGGGTGGTCGCTCTGGTGCGGTGGCGACCCGCAGCGGCTCCGACACCAGCTCCCGATCCTGTGGGGCTTCGCGCTCTCGGTCCTCGGGTACGCGACCCCCGCCGTCACGTCGGGGCCCGGCGGGATCCACTTCTGGACGTTCTGGGTCACCCACTGGCAGATCCTCGCCGTCGCCCTGGTGAACCTGTACGTGCGAGGGACGCGCCCGGACGACGCCGGCATCGTCCGGACGATCGTCTGCACCACCGCAGCCTTCGTCGTGGCGACGGCCCTGAACCTCGTCCTCGGCACCTCCTACTTCTTCACCGGGCGCAGCAAGCCGGACAACCCCTCCCCGCTCGACCTGCTCGGCGATTGGCCCCTACGGATCCTGTGGATCGCGATCCTCGGGGTGGCCGCCCTCGCGGCGGTGGGATGGACGCTGCGACGACCCCGTGGGCGCGGAACTCGGGCCTTGCGTCCTTGATGTTCGTCGTGGAGCATTCCGCGGTGCCCGTGCTCGCCACGCTTCCCCAGCTGCTCTCCGACATCGGCATCGCCATCCTCGTGGCGGCGGTGCTCGCGTTCCTGGCTCGGGCGGCCAAGCAGCCCCTGATCCTCGCGTACGTGGCCACGGGGGTCGTGCTCGGCAAGACGATCGGCTTCTCGGTCATCACCGAGCCGGAGAGCGTCGAGTCGATCTCGAGCCTCGGCTTGATCCTCCTGCTCTACCTGATCGGGCTCGAGATCGACGTGGTGGCCCTCAAGCGCGCGGGCAAGGCCGTGCTGCTCTCGGGCCTGCTGCAGGTGCCGCTGAACGCGATCCTGTGCCTGGCGGTGCCCTTCGTGCTCCTGGCCGTCGGCGCACCGGGGCCGCTGGGCACCTACGGGGTCCTCTACCTCTCCTTCTGCCTCTCGCTCTCGAGCACGCTCGTCGTCGTCAAGGTGCTCTACGACAAGTCCGAGCTCGACACGCTGCCCGGCCGCATCACGCTCGGCGTGCTCGTGCTCCAGGACCTGTGGTCCATCATCTTCCTGGCGGTCCAGCCGAGCCTGTCGGCGCCCGAGGTCGGTCCCCTGCTCAAGTCGCTGGGCTACGGCGTGGTGCTCGTCGTGGGATCCTTCGCGGCCGCGCGCTATGCCCTGCCGATCATCTTCCGCGGGGTGGCGCGCGTGCCCGAGCTGCTGATCCTGGGGGCCGTCGCTTGGTGCTTCCTGGTCGCGGGCCTGGCGTCGCAGGCCGGCCTGTCCGCCGAGATGGGGGCGTTGACCGCCGGTCTCGCCATGTCGCTCCTCCCGTACAAGCCCGACATCGTGGCGAAGGTCACCACGATCCGGGACTTCTTCCTGACGCTCTTCTTCGTGGCGCTGGGGCTCAAGGTGGCCGCGCCCACCTGGGGGCTCGTCGCGACCGCGGCCTGCGTGTCGGTGTTCCTGCTCCTCTCGCGCTTCCTCGTGATGTTCCCGCTCCTGCGCCTGCTCGGCGCGGGCGACCGCGCGGGGCTCGTGGTCTCGATGAACCTGTGGCCGGCGTCGGAGTTCGCCCTCGTCGTCGCGGCGATCGGCCTCGCGCGCGGGCACATCGGGGGCGCGGTCCTCGACGTGATCCTGTTCACGATGGTCATCACGGCCGTGGCGGGGACCTACCTGATCACCGCGAGCCATCCGATCTACGTGCGCCTGCATGCGTTCCTCGTGCGGCGGGGCTGGGCCCACGCGACGGCGGGGGCCCCGGAGGCCGCCCACGGCGCCCGCGCCGCGGAGCACCCGCTGGTCCTCCTCGGATTCCACCGCACCGCGAGCGCGCTCCTCCACGAGATCGAGACCGCCCGCCCCGAGCTGCTCCCGCAGGTCCTCGTCGTGGACTTCAACCCGGTGGTCCTCGACGAGCTCCGCAGGCGCGGGATCGCGTGCGCCTACGCCGACCTGGCCAACCCCGCCTCGCTCCACCACGCCGGGCTCCACCACGCCCGCATCGCGGTGTGCACGATCCCGGACACCCTCTTCAAGGGCACCACGAACCGTCGCCTGCTGGCCACGGTGCGCTCCGTGGCGCCCGAAGCGCAGGTGATCGTCACGGCCGACACGACCACCGCGGAGCGAGATCTCCTCGCGGACGGCGCCGCCGCCGTGCTCGTCGGCCCCCGCGCGGCCGCCTGCTCGGTGCTCGCCGACGTGCTCGCCCTGCTCGACGGACGGCCCCCGCTCTCCCGCGCGAGCGCGGAGGAGCCTCGGCGGGAGGTCCTCCCGTAGAGCCGCGGCTCTGGGTCCTCCCGTAGCGCCGCAGCGGCCTCGGCCGGCGCTACTTCCCGGCTTCCTTCGTGGCGTCCTTGGCCGCCTGGTCGAGGTCCGCGAACAGCGCACCGAGCTTGCCCTTGCGGTTCTTGACCGTCTCGAACCACCCCTCGGCGCTGCTCTCGCTGTGCCCCGTGAGCTCGTTGAGCGCCGTGGGCAGCACCTCCGAGAGCTCCTTCCACCGGTTGCCCGCCCCGGAGTTCGACGTGTTGCCGAGGGGCGCGTCCGGGTTCGCGTTGTTCTCCTTGCCCGCCGCGCCGCGGCCGCCCGACTTGCTCTTCGCCACGGACTTCACGAGCGCCTCGAGGATCTTCTCCCGCTTGCTCTTCACGAGGCCGAACGCGCCGAGGGACTCCATCGCCTTCGCCGCGACCTTCAGGTTCTTCGAGTCGTCGACGATGGCGAGCAGGGGCTCCGCCAGGCTCTCGTGGGGCAGCTTCTTGCACACGAGGATCGCGGTCTCGAGCCCGACCGAGGGCTTCGCGTCGTCGCACGGCTTGAGGAACGGCTTGACGTACTTCGCGCCCTCGCGGTCGCCCGTCTCGCCGAGGTCGACGAGCGCCTCGCGCACGACGTCGTCGTTCTTGTGCTTGGTGAGGCCGCCCAGGATCTTGAGGATCCGGTCGCGGTGCGGATCCTTGCCCGCGTTCTCGCGATAGAGGACGAGGGCCGCCGACGCGTCGGACTTCAGCTGCTCGGGCGACTTCGCCGTCGTGTGCTCGACGACCTTCGCCTCGAGCTCCGTGAGCTTGCCGACCATCGGGTCCTCGTCGGCCGCGAAGCCGAGCGAGCCGCCGCTCCCGAGCGCGAGCGCGATGGAGACCAGCACCGTCCGCAGGTTTCCCATGTCGAGCCCCCTGGGCCGCGAACGACGGTCGCCTTCTCCCGCCGATGCGCAGCACCGGATCCGCGAGCGAGGCTAGCACCGAACGCGGGCCGCGTACGCGATCTCCGACAGGGGTGGAACGGAAGGCTGGGAGAGGAGGGGGGCGCGGGGGGAGGAGGACCCGCCGGCCCGTCGGCCCGCCGGCCCGGGGGCCGGGGGTGCGGAGCTCCCGCCGAGCGGGATGCGCTCCCGTTGCGGGGCGGGCAGTCGTTCCGTGTTCCTGGGAGTGGGGGGCGCGGTCGCCGCCCCTGCGAGCCTCCACCCGGGGGCTCGCACCCGACTCCCAGACCTTCTTCCCGCGATCCCCCGAGCCCCCATGATCCGCCGCCGCATTCCCACCCTGCGCCGCCTTCCCCTCCTGGCCCTCTACGGGACCCTCCTCGGAATCGGTCTCCTCGTCGGCCTCGGCCTCGCGGCGGGGCCCGGGACGCCCGCGCCCCGCGCACCGGCCGCCGTTCCCGCCCGCCTGTCCGAGACGGGCCTCTACGCCGACAGTTCGACGGAACGCATCCACGCAGACGTCCTCACCTACGTCCCGCAGTACCCGCTGTGGTCCGACGGCGCCCAGAAGCGTCGCTGGCTGCGGCTGCCGCCCGGGACGTCCATCGACGCCTCGGATCCCACGGCGTGGGAGTTCCCGGTGGGGACGCGCTTCTGGAAGGAGTTCGCCCACGGTCGGCGCGTCGAGACGCGGATGATCGAGCGCACGGCGACGGGGTGGACGTTCGTGAGCTTCGCGTGGGCCGCGGACGGGTCGGACGCGACCCTCGCGCCCGCGGAGGGCGTGCCCGGGGCCGTCGAGGTCCGCCCCGGTCTGCGGCACGACATCCCGAGTCGCGAGGACTGCCTCGCGTGCCACGGCGGGCGCGCCGTGCCCATCCTCGGCGTGACGCCGCTCCAGCTGTCGCCCGATCGCGACCCGCTCGCGCCCCACGCCGAGGCACCGCCGCCCGAGGCCGTGGACCTGCTCGGTCTCGAGCGTCGCGGGCTCCTGCGCGGCCTGCCCGCAGCGATGCGCGAGCGCGCGCCCCGCATCGCCGCGCGTTCGCCCCGCGAGCGGGCCGCGCTCGGCTATCTCTCGTCGAACTGCGCCACGTGCCATGTCGCGTCGCGTCCCATCCCCTACGTCGACCTCGCGCTCGACGCGCGGCTCGAGGGCGAGGGGGAGACCGCGCCCGTGCTGCCGACGGCGCTCGGACGTCCGAGTCGCTTCCGTCTCCGCGAGACCGGCGGGCCGGACAGCGTCCGGCTCGTGCCGGGACGCCCCGAACGCAGCGTGCTGCTGCGGCGCATGTCCTCGCGCCACTCCGTCGTCCAGATGCCGCCCCTCGGGACCCGCCTGCCCGACTTCGACGCCGTGTCCCTGCTCGCCGTCTGGATTCGCGACGACCTCACGCCGACGTCGGGTCGCCCGCGGCCCTCTCCGCGACGCCTCCGAGCTCCCCGTCCTCCCATCCCCCCGTCGGACCCCTCGGGTCCGAGATCCCTCACTCCAAGGAGTAGCTCCCATGAACCGCCTCTTCCTCGCTCCCCTCGTCGCCGTGCCGGTCGTCGCCGGCATCCTGCTCGCGCCCGCGGGCGCGGACGCTTCCCAGGAGGCCCGCGTGGCCCGCGGCAAGTACCTCGTGTCGGCGATGTCGTGCAACGACTGCCACACGCCCGTCAGGATGGGCCCCTCGGGTCCGGCGCCCGACATGTCCCGCACGCTCTCCGGGCACCCGGAGTCGCTCGTGATGCCGCCCGCGCCCGCGCTCCCGCCCGGCCCGTGGGTCGCCAGCGTCGCGGCGACGATGACCGCGTGGGCCGGCCCCTGGGGCGTCAGCTTCACCGCGAACCTGACCCCGGACAAGGAGACCGGGCTCGGCACGTGGGACGAGGCGACGTTCTTCAAGGTGATCACGTCCGCGCGTCACCTCGGGCGCGGTCGCGAGATCCTGCCGCCCATGTCGGGCGTCCTTCCCGCTCTCCGGGGCCTGACGGAGGAGGACGCGGGCGCCGTGTTCGCCTACCTCCAGTCGATCCCGCCGGTCCGCAACCGCGTGCCCGATCCGCTCCCGCCCGAGGCGCCCGCGACGGCGCCCACGGCACCGACGGCGCCGACGGCGTCGGACGCGCCGGCGAGCGAGTAGCCTCGCCCCCTCCGCCCCGCGCGCCCCGTGCGCGCGGGGCGGCTTCGTGCCCGGACCGCGCCGCACGGGGTTGGTAGATTCTCCCGATGCGAAGGAGGTGGCTGCTCCTGGCCCTGGGGCTCGTGGCCGCGCTCGGCGTGGGGATGGCGCTGGGTGTCGTGCCCGTGCCATTCGCCGGGACGCACGACCCGGGCGTCGCGCCCGATGCGCTGCGCCAGGGTGGATCCGTGGCTCGTGAGGCCGATCCCGCCGCGCCGCCGGGGCTCGCGGCGGCGGCGAAGCCGATGGACGATGGCGGTGCGCAATCGTCCCCCGTCGATCTCGAAGGTGCCGACCGCGACCTCGACCTCCACGGCGTCGTGGTCACC
>JAYTCP010000189.1:0-14763 GCA_043736435.1 Planctomycetia bacterium
CTGGGCCGCTGCGCCCGAGACGCCTGCGAATGCGACGGCGCAGAGGGCGACGAGCCTCCACGGGATCTGCATACCGGAACGCTTCATTTCGAATTTCTCCATTTGCGGCATGGCCGCGGATTCTCTGCACGATGCACGAGAGCGGCATCGTCCGTAGACACTACCGCGGCACATCCCATAACGGGGGGGGGGGGCGGCGGAACGCAGGGCACGGAGGTGCTTCTTGACCGTGTCCTCGGAGACGGACAGCATCCGGGAGATCTCCCCCCGTGAAAGGCCATCCGACGCCAGGCGCTGGACTCGGGTGCGGGACGGCGACCGAAGCGCCTGTGCGGCGGAGATGGTGGCAGGCGGCGGCCCGGCCGCGGATGCGTCCGCGCCGCGGAGCTTCAATGCCTTCGAGGCGAGCCGAGCGAGGCGACGGAACAGACCTCGCCGTTCGCTCTCAGACAGGCCGTCGCGCAGCTTGTCGGCGATCGCGCGCGCCCGACGCACGCATCTCCGAAGGGCCGGGGAATCCTCGGGCCCCTCGATGACCTCCGCTGATTCGCTCAGGTGCGCTCGCGACTCGACGTCGTCGTCTCGGTCAGACAGCCGCAGCCACCGCCTGGCATCGGATCGTAGCCTGGCCAACTCTCCACGTGCGATTCGCCCCAGGTACGCATCCAGCGGCGCGTCTGGATGTCCTGGCGCGCGGGCCGAGAGCGTCCGCAGCCAGGCCCGTGCGATCACACTCGAGGCGATCTCGTCGGCGGTGCCTGGAGGCTGCCATTGCGCGGAGCAGATCATCGCAGCGACCTTTGTGGCGCGGCTCAGAAGGACACCCGCGGCCATGTCCGGGTCCACGCGCGCGGCGGCGACCCAGTCGGCGATGGTGACCCCAAGCAGCATCGGTGCGTTTCCCAAGCGGTCCGCTGGCCCCCAACGTGAACAAGCATACCGCACCGTGGATGCCTCGTCTCCGCCTCCCCCGTGGACGGGAAGCCGGAGGCACACGGCTCTCGCCTTCGTCGACGCCGTTCGTGATGGCCCGCCCCTCGCTGTGTCGCTGCGTGCCGGGGGCCCCAATCAGAAGCAGTCGTCCCTCGCTATCGCGCCCCCCCGGGCAGCTGCCGCCAGGGGTTCGGCTGTGGGCGGAGCGCCCGCGGACAGCTTGGAGACGCCAATCCTCGCTGCGCAAGAGGAACCCAAGTCGGCTCCGGAGCAGACTCGCATTCCAAGAACGCAGAGCCCGAGGAATGCCTCGGCAGGCATGCGGGAGGCTCGGAATCTCGAACCGGTTCACGCGCTCGCGACGGAACGAGTCGGAGGGCGCCGTCGGGAGGTGAGCTGCTCCCGATGGGAGCACGCGGCCCCCTCGCAGAAGGCACCGCGCCCTGTCCAGGGAGCCGACTCACCCTGCCCCGTATCAACGGTTGACGGAGAAGGGGGGCGCGGGGGGCAGCGATTTCACCTCGGGGGCGCTCGACGCGCATCTCGCCCACGACGACGTCCCCGCAGCCGACTGCGGCCTCGCGCGCCGCGCCGACGCCGAGCGGCTGCGCACGTTGCGGGCGCGCCTCGAGCAGCGGGGGGTCCTTGTGGGACGGCCCCCCGCGCCCCCCTCCTCCCGGAGCCACTGATCCCGAGTACGGTGACGCGCATCCCGGAGGTGACGATGCGCGTCCGAGTTCTCGCGGCCGTTCTCCTCGCGTGCTCGTTCGCGCCGCGACCGTCGCGCGCCGACGATCCCGCACCCGCCGCGCCGGTGGCGCCCGTTGCGGCGGCGCCCGCGATCCCCGCGGCGCCGGCGGCGAAGCCGTATCAGCGCGGGATCCGCGTGCTCACGGACGTGCCCTACGCGCAGGTCGGGGGTCGCTCCCTGACCCTCGACCTCTACCTGCCGGAGAAGGCGCCGAAGGTCCCCCTGCCGCTCCTGGTGTGGGTCCACGGCGGGGGGTGGAGCGCTGGCGACAAGCGTCCGTGTCCGTCGGCAGCGTTCGTCCCCACGGGATGGATCGTCGCGAGCGTCGGGTACCGCCTCACCACGGTGGCGCCGTTCCCGGCGCAGATCCACGACCTGAAGGCGGCGATCCGCTTCCTGCGCGCGCAAGCCGACGCATGGGGCATCGATCCCGAGCGCATCGCCGCCATGGGGGCGTCCGCCGGCGGCCACCTCGTGGCGCTGCTCGGCACGTCGGGACGCGTCGAGGAGCTCGAGGGCACGCACGGCACGACGGGGATCTCGAGCGCGGTCCAGGTCGTCGTCGACTACTGCGGGCCCACCGATCTCACGCAGTTCGACGGGCACGGCAGCAAGCTGGTCGCCGGCGCGCCCGACTCCGTCGTCGCGAAGCTCCTCGGCGGCCCGCTCGCCGAGCGCACGGAGGCGGCCAAGGCCGCGAACCCGATCACGTTCGTCGACCGGAGCGATCCGCCCTTCCTCATCTTCCACGGCGACAAGGACGACATCGTGCCCCTCGACCAGAGCCGCCTCCTCGCCGCGGCCCTCGAGAAGGGCGGCGTGCGGGTCACCCTCGTCGTCGTCCCCGGCGCCGGGCACGGGATCCCCGGGACGGAGGTGCGCGCCGCGCAGTTCCTGCGGAAGGAGCTCGGGACGCCGCGCCCGCGTCCGGCGGCTCCGGCCGCGCCGGTGCTCGAGCCCGCGGGGATGGACGCGTCGCGGTGATCGGTCCCCTTCGTCGATGGGGGGGGCCAGCGGATACGCTCGGGCCCTCATCCGCAGGCGCAGGAGCCACCCCATGGACTTCGACACGTTCCAGCGCGAGCTCTCCGAGGCGCTCGCCGGCATCGAGCATCCGCGCGTCCTCGCGGCGCTCGCGCTCGGGGAGGAGGCCGGCGAGGTCCAGAGGTGCGTCCTCGACGCCGAGGGCTACGGCAAGGACGTGTCGGCGTCCCTGCCCGGCGAGGTGGGGGACGCGCTCGTGGCCTTGACGGAGGTGGCGAGCCGGTACGGGATCTCGCTGGGCGCGGTCGCCGACGCCGCGCTCGGGAAGATCCGCCGCAAGGCCCCCGCGTGGCGCACCGAGCTCTCCGGTCGCCTGGTCGACCTCCGCCGACGGCTGGATGGCGCCTGAGCAGAAGGTGTCTGACACCTTCTGCTCAGAGCGAGAGCAGGGCCACTCCGCAGAGGGCCAGGACCGTCGAGATCCAGGCGCGGGGGCCGTGCTTCTCGCCGAGCCAGATCGTCGACAGGGGGATCAGCCAGACGGGGGAGAGCGAGTTGACCACCGCCACGGCCCCTGTCGAGTGGGCCCAGGCGATGCCGCACTGGTTGAGGCCGATGCCGAGGAACGTGCCGAAGAACGCGGTGATAGCGAGCGTCTTCGCGATGCCCGGGGCGGCGAGGGCCCGGCCCCAGACGACCAGCCGGTTCGTGAGCACGCCGATCACGAGCAGGCCCACCGCGCCGGAGACGAGGCGGACCGCCGCGCCGGGGATCGGATCGGCCCCCCGCTCGAAGCCCAGCCGCGCGAGGAGGAAGCCGATCGCCTGGAACAGCGCGGCGAGCAGGGCATCCCGGACGCCCCGGCGGTGGTGGGCGGGGTCGTAGCCCGTGGAGGAGACCTCGCTCGTGGCGAGCCACACGCCCACGACGGCGAGGGCGAGGCCGATCCAGGGGCCGGCGTGGGCGACCCGATCGAGCTGGGAGAACGGCGGCGCGAGCGCCCCGAGGAAGATGAGGACCGGCGCGAGGAGCATCACGAGGGTCGCGCGCCGCGGGCCGATCTCCATCATCGCGCGCAGGAAGTAGGAGTCGCAGATCGTGAGACCGGCGATGCCAGAGAGGACGAGGATCGCCTGCGCGTCGAGCGGCATCGCCGTCGGCCAGGGGGAGCCCGTCCAGATCCACAGGACGAGGACGAACCCCACGGAGGCCGTGGCGTTCTTCGCCAGGTTCATCGCGATGGGGGGCACGCGCCCCCGCAGGGTGCGGAAGACGATGCCCGCTCCGGCCCACAGGACGCTGCTGAGGAGGGCCGCGAGCTCTCCGGCGAGGGGGAAGGGGGCGCCGGAGGGCATCGGCGCGGCATCCTACGGGGGAGCGGGACGACGCGCCGGGGGGATCCGTCCCGTGACGCAACCGGCTTGTTCGTAAAGAGTTAGGATCGATCCCCCGCGCCCCCCCGATCCTTGCCACCTCTTTATCCCCTGGCCGGCCCTTCCTGCTTCCATGGACGGAGCGCCGGGATGCTGGCGCTCCCCCCCGCGTGACCCCATGCCGCCCGACCTCAAGGATCCGTCCCTCTACGTCAACCGCGAGCTGTCCTGGCTCGGGTTCAACCGACGCGTGCTCGAGGAGGCGATGGACCCCTCCCAGCCGGTCCTCGAGCGGCTGAAGTTCCTCGCGATCGTCGACAGCAACCTGACGGAGTTCTTCGAGGTCCGGGTCGCCCGCCTCCACCAGCAGGCAGACGCCGGGCTCGCGACTCCGACGCCGGACCGGCTGCCGCCCGTGGAGGTGCTCAAGCGGGTGCAGGAGCTGGCCCGCGCCCTCGAGGCCGACCTCTATCGCTGCTGGAACGAGCAGGTGAAGCCCGCGCTCGCCCAGGCCGGGGTGCGGATCCTCTCGATGAAGGAGGCCGACGAGGTCCAGGTCGCGTTCTGCGAGCACTACTTCGACCGCGAGGTCGGGCCGGTGCTGACGCCGTTCACCCTCGACCCCGCACACCCGCTGCCCCACCTCGTGTCCCAGGCCCTCTGCCTCGGGGTGCTGCTCGAGGACGAGACCCCGGACCGGGCCAAACGCCTCGGGATCGTGCCCGTGCCGCGCGTCCTGCCCCGCCTCGTCCGCATGCCCGGCGGGATGCACGACTACGTCACCCTGGCCGACCTGGCCGCCACGTTCATCGGCAAGCTCTACCCGAGCCGGCGGATCGTGGCCGCGGGGCCGTTCCGGGTCACCCGCAACGCGAACCTCGACGTGGACGAGGAGAGCGCCCGCGACCTCCTGACGGCCATCGAGGACGAGCTGCGGCACCGGCGCCGCGGGGACATCGTCCGCTTCGAGGTCTCGACGATGGCGAGCGACGAGCTGCGGGGCCGGCTCCTGCAGGCGTTCGACCTCGGCAAGGAGGATCTCTACGTCGTGGACGGGCCCGTGAACATGGCCCGCATGATGGCGGTCTACGCCGACGTCGCCGAGCCGACGCTCAAGGACGCACCCCTGCGTTCGGCGCACGTGGGGCTGTCGTCGGAGCCCGAGGCGCTCTTCGCGCGCCTGCGCGAGGGCGACGTGCTCCTCCACCACCCCTACGAGTCGTTCACGCACGTGGTGGACTTCGTCGAGGCGGCCGCCTCCGACCCTCAGGTCCTCGCGATCAAGCAGACGCTCTACCGCACGGGGAGCGACTCGCCCATCGTGCGGGCGCTCGTGCGCGCGGCCGAGGGCGGCAAGCAGGTCGTGGTGGTGGTCGAGCTGAAGGCCCGCTTCGACGAGGCCGCCAACATCGCCTGGGCCCGACGGCTCGAGGCGAGCGGGGTCCACGTCGTGTACGGGCTCGTGGGGCTCAAGACCCACGCGAAGCTGACGCTCGTCGTGCGGCGCGAGGGCGAGGGCATGCGCCGGTACGCGCACCTCGGGACGGGCAACTACAACTCGTCCACGGCGCGCGTCTACACCGATCTCGGCCTGCTCACCTCGCGCGAGGTCCTGACGTCCGACGTGGCACGCGTCTTCAACTTCCTCACGTCGCTGTCCAGGCCCGCGAAGATGGAGAAGATGCTGGTGGCGCCCTTCGACATGCTCCCGCGCATCGTGGGCATGATCCGCCGCGAGGCGGAGAACGCGCGGGCCGGCCGCCCCGCCCACATCGTGGCGAAGATGAACGCGCTCGCCGACGAGACCGTCATCGAGGCGCTCTACGAGGCGTCCTGCGCCGGTGTCCCGATCGACCTCCTCGTGCGCGGGATCTGCGTGCTGCGCCCCGGGGTGCCCGGCGTCTCCGAGAACATCCGCGTCGTCAGCGTCGTGGGGCGCTTCCTCGAGCACAGCCGCATCTACTGGTTCGAGAACGCGGGCCAGCCCGAGGTCCTCCTCGGCAGCGCGGACTGGATGCCGCGCAACCTGCGCCACCGCGTCGAGGTGCTCTTCCCCGTCGAGGACCCGGTCCTGCGCGAGCGGCTCCGCACGGAGGTCCTCGGCACGTACCTCTCCGACCGCGTGAAGGCGCGCCGCATCCTCCCCGACGGCGGCCACGAGCGCCTGGAGCCCCAGCCCGGCGAGACGCCCGTCCACGCGCAGGTCACCCTGCTCGAGCTGGCGGCGCGCAACGCCCGGCGCCTCGGCGAGCCCATGGACGCCCCAAGCGCTCCGGACGGCCCCGCGCCCGCGCGTCGTCGCCGGCGAGCCGTCACGTCCCGCAAGGGCCAGGAGCAGCTCCCGCCGGTCTCGTAAGGGCGGGCGGAAGGGGGGGCGCCGGGGGCCGACCCCGGCCCGCGCACCGCCCCGACCGCGCCCGTCTACTTCGGCGGCACGCCGAACGCGCGCGCCAGCGCCTTGTCGAGGTCCCGGCCCCGCACGCCCACCGCGAGCACGTTCCCGTCGCGGCCGATCAGGAGCGTGTGCGGCACCGCGCGCACGCCGTACGCCTCCGCGAGCGCGTTGCGGCCCGCGGGAAAGTGCACCTGGCGCCAGGGCATGGACCGGGCCGCAACGAAGCTGCGCACCTTGGCCGCGTCGGTCGGCGCGTCCAGCGTGATGCCGAGCACCTCGAAGCCGAGCGCGCGGTACTTGCGCTCGGCGGCGACGACGTCGGGAATCTCGGCGACGCAGGGCGCGCACCAGGTGGCCCAGAAGTCGAGGAGGACGACCTTCCCGCGCAGCGACTCGAGCGTCACGGGGCGGCCGTCCAGGTCGCGCGCGTCGGCCGGGAACGCGCGGGCGGGCTTGCCGATCTGGTCGAGGGTCGAGAGCTCGCCGTCGGCGGTGTTCGCCACCGCGGGGCCGTTCTTCGTCGGCTGGAACGCG
This sequence comes from Planctomycetia bacterium, assembly GCA_043736435.1. Lineage (GTDB taxonomy): Bacteria > Planctomycetota > PLA2 > PLA2 > JAEUHO01 > JAYTCP01. The sequence continues at coordinate 6,971 of JAYTCP010000189.1, forward strand.
GCCTTCATGCCCCGGTAGGCGGTCTTGGCCCCCTCCACGTCGCCCTGGGCCTTGAGCCACGTCGCGTAGAACGACCAGGCGGCGAACGCGGTATTGAGGTCCTTCGCCGGCTCGACGGCGAGGGTCAGCGCCTCGTACGCGGCGCGGGTCTCCGGCACGCGGCCGAGGTGCGACAGCGCGTCGGCCTTCGTGAACAGGGCGTCCACCTCGGCGCGGCCGTCGGGGTGGGCGGCGAGGTAGGCGTCGGCGTAGGCCACGCCCCGCTCCCACGACTCGGTGTTGCCCGCCAGGCGCACGAGGCTCTCCCGGGCGTCCTCGACGTCGGGGGCCGTCGGATGAGCACGCACGTACGCGTCGATCGCGAGCATCCGCTCGGTGCGGACCCGCTTCACCTCCTGTTTCTCCTTCACGCCGAACGCCTCCTCGATGGCCACGAGGCTCGAGCCGACTTCGGGGCCAGGGGCCGGGGCCTGGGGGACTGCCGGCTCGAGCGTCGCGGGCGCCGTCGGCGCCACCGGCACCTCGGGTGCGGGCGGCGCCTCGGGCGGAGGTACGGGAGGAGGTGCGGGCGGGGGCGTCAGCGGGGTGACGGGTCCCGGCGCCGCCTCGTCGGCGTACGCGCGCGGGAACGCGCACCCGGCCAGGAGACAGCCCACGACCAGGAGGCGGGACGGTTGGGCGGACGGGATCGACACGGGCGTCTCCGGGATCGGGATCGGGCGGGCGGTCGCGCGAGGATACGGTCTCTGCCGGGGTTCGCCGTGCGGAGCGCGCCCCGACCGGGACGTGTCGCCTGCAACGACGCGGGGCGGCCGGCTCGTGCCGACCGCCCCGGGAGGATCGCCCCGCCCGAGGACGGGGGCGCGCCGCAGCCGCCTAGGGCTGCTTGGCCGCGACGGCCTTCGCGATCACCTTCGACAGCGCGTCGCCGCGCAACCCGATGCGGACGACCTTCCCGTCCCTGCCGATGAGGACCGTGTGCGGGATGCCCTGGACGCCGTAGGCCGTGGCGACCTCGTTCTCACCGTCCGGGTAGTAGACCTGCTTCCACGGCATCTTCTTCGCGGTGATGAACTCCTTCACCTTCGCCGCCTGGTCCTTGCGGTCGAGGGTGACGCCGAGGACGTCGAAGCCCTTGTCGTGGAACTGCTTGTAGGCCGCGATCACGTTGGGCATCTCGGCGACGCAAGGCCCGCACCACGTGGCCCAGAAGTCGATCAGCAGCACCTTGCCCTTGTACGCGTCGAGGCTGACGACCTTGCCGTCGAGGTCCTTCGCCGTCTCGGGGAACGCCGTCGGGTCCTTGCCGATCTGCTCGAGGCCGTCGAGCATGGTCTGGATGACCTCGGCGGCGCCGTTGACGCCCGAGAGGGCGTCCTTGCAGCCCTGGTAGGCCGTCTTCGCACCCTCGATGTCGCCGGCATCCACGAGGAAGCCCGCGTAGCCGACCCACGCCTGGAGGATGGCCTGCGGGCCGTGCGTCTCGAGGGCGAGGCCCTTCGTGAGCTCCTCGTAGGCCTTCTTCGCGTCGTCGTTCTTCTCGAGGCGGCCGAGGGCGCCCGCCTTGCTGCTCAGCACGGCCATCGCGCTCTTGCTCTCGGCGAAGCCCTTGGCGTAGGCGTCCGCGTGCTCGACGACCCGGGCCCACTCCTCGACCTCCTCCGCGAGGTCCACGGCGGAGATGAGGGCCTGCTCGGCATCCTTCGCGCCCCCGTTCGCCTTCAGGTACGCGACGACGGCGTCGTAGCGCTGGTGGCGGAGCGCCTTCCGGGCGTCCTTCTCCTTGGCGTTCCACGTCGACTCGAGGTCTTCGAAGGACGAGGCGACGGCCGAAGGCGCCGCGGCGGGCGCGGGCTTGCCGCCCTTCGCGGGCGGGGTCGCGGGCTTCGCACCGCCGGCGAGCGCGCTCGAGAGAGGCAGCACCGCGGCGACGCCGAGGACCGCCGCGATGGCGGCGCAGATCGAGAGCAGACGACGGGACGTCATGGCGGAGGGAGCTCCGGTGGGGGTGGGGGCGGCGAATGCGCCCAGGGGAAGGGAGCATCGTATCCGCCCGGGCGGCCAGGGAAGGGAAGGCCGTCGATGACTCGGGGGGAGTGGCGGGGGGCGGTCCCACCCCCCGGGCCCCCCTCCTCCTCCCGCGGGGTGCGCACCCGTCCGGCCCGGTGCCGGCGGAGGAAACGACCCGTGGAATCGCGCCCCGCTCGGTAGACTCCCGACCGCCGTGGGCCGGAGGGGCGACATGCGACGCGCGGAAGCCGATCTCCACTTGGGGGAGTTCCCGCCCCACGGGTCCGGCGCGCGGCCGCCCCGGCGCGCACCGTGGCCCGCGCGGACCGCCGCGGGTGCCCTGGCCGCGAGCCTGCTCCTCGTGGGCACCGTGCGCGCGGCGCCGCCCGAGAGCGAGGCGGCGGGTCGCGCGCGGCTCGGCCGCGAGGCCCTCGAGAAGGTGCTCGAGCCGTTCACGTACTACCGCTACCCCGTCGACGTCCACGTCGCCGTGCGCGGGGAGGAGGGGGCAGGCGGCTCGCTCGAGGTGCCCCGCACGTTCCCGCGCACGGAGGGGCTCAAGCTCCGCAACGGCCGCATCCACACCCATCGCGGCTTCCCGGGCCTCGACGCGGAGGTCGAGCACCTGCCGCAGACCTACGACCTCGGATGGCCGGGCTGGGGCGGCGTGTTCGTCGACCCCCAGGGCATCGTGCGGGCGCGCGGGCCCCACGACGACGAGAAGCGCGGCATCCGGCTCGCGCGTTACATCGAGGGGTGGTAGCCCGACGGCGGTCCCCGGCTACCGGGGCGCACCCGGCCCCGTGGGCTCCGACGGCTCCTTCGGCGCCGGCGAGGCCGCCGGCGACGCGCCCATAACGAGGTGGAGGTCCACGAACCGGCTCCGATCCAGCCGCAGCACGACCACGCGCACCTGCTGACGGCCCGCCACGCGCGCGGCTGCGAGGAGCTCGCGGAACGCCGAGGGGGTGCCGACCGGCTGGCCGTCCATCTCCCGGATCAGCTCGTTCGGGAGGATTCGCGCCTGGCCCGCGGACGAACCTTCCTCGACGGCGCACACGAGGACCCCCGGCGCGTCGGCGGCGAGGCGCAGCGCGTGGCGCACCTCGTAGGTGAGCTCTTTCACGGTGATCCCGGTGCAGGGATCGCACTCGCGCAGTGCGCTCGTGACGTCCCGCGGCGCCTGCTCGACGGCGAGCGACACCCGGCGACACGTTCCCGCGCGGCAGACCTCGAGCTCGTACGTGGTGCCGAGGCCCCAGCCGCCGAGGAGTCGCACGAGGGGCGTGTTCCGCGGCGTCCACGGACGCGGGACCTCGCTGTCGTCGGGCCACGAGGGCGGGTTCACGCTCTCGCGCAGGTCGACGGGCGGAGCGTCCGCGCCGGGGCCGCTCGTGCGGCGCGCCGACAGGAGGATGTCGTCCACGGCGATGCCGCCCCGGCTCGCCGGGCTGTCCGGGTGGACCGCGTTCACGACGAGGCCGCGCGCCCCGTCCCGCGTCGCCGCGGCGACGCCGAGGGCCTCGGCCACGGTGGGGCCGAGCACCGGGGTCGTCTCGACGCCGAGCCAGGGGAGGCGCATGGCGTCCTCGCCCTTCTGCGGGAGCAGGCGCCGGTCGAGGTCGGCGGCCAGCTGGCCCGGCTCGCCCAGCTCCTCGAAGAGCGCCGCGATCACGCCGCGTCGGCCGTCGTCGTCCCGGCGCCCGCGCAGGGCCGTCCTCTCGAGGTCCTCGGGGCGCAGCTCGGCCGCGAAGCCGAACGGCTTGCCGTCGAGGTCGAGGAGGAACGCCCCCGCGGGGATCGCCTCCTCGCAGGTCAGGTAGGCGCGGTCGCCGTAGCCGCGCGCGTGGCCGAGGGATCGGTCGTACGTGACGAGGTCGCGGCGGTCGCCCGCGCGGTACGTCACGCGGTGGACGAGGAACGCGTGCTCGATGGGGGGGGCGGCGGGGCGCGAGGCGGGCAGCGGCTCGACCATCCCCGAGGTGAGGCGCACGACGAACGCGCCGAGCCCGCGCACGCGGCCCTCGTAGACCGCGTCGATGGGCTCCTCGCCCGCCTCGATCGACACCTTCTCGATGCGGGCCACCCACGCGTCGGGGAGGCTCACCGGGACGAGGATCCGGTCCGGCCCGATCGCGAGCCCGTAGTGGCGCGCGTTCTCGTCCGGCTCGGGTTCCGTCGCGCGGCCGAAGCTGCCGAGCGGCGACGCGTCCAGGGGCCCCGCGTCGTCGGGGGGGCGATACTGGATCCGAACGGCGTGGACGAAGGAGTCGTCGCGCAGGGACCGCGCGCGCTCCCGAAGGCCCGCGAGCGGCACCGCGTCCTTCGCCTCCGCGAGCACCCGCTCCCCCGTCCAGACGCTCTCCTCGAGGTCGAGGGTGCCGCCGAAGCGGAAGCCGACGGGGGCGCCGTCCTGCGCGACCACGAGGTCGACGGTCCGGGAGAGCGAGCTGCCCCCAAGCCCCGCGACAGGCCGCTCGGGATGCCCGTAGGAGAAGCCCTTCCCCCGGAACGCGCGGCGACGCGCGGAGCCGAGCGACTCGGCCCACGTCTCGAGGCCGCGCGCGCCCTCGGCGAGGGAACCGACGAACAGCGGCGTCTCCGGGCCGAGGACCGGCGCGGGAGAGGGGAACGTGACGGGGTCGCCCCCGAGGTCGGCGTCGGCGCGGATCAGGAGGCCGCCGCAGTGGGGGAGGATGGCCCAGAGGTGGGCGGGGACGGCCTTTCCCCCGCGGGCCTCGATCTCGACGCCCGCGATGCTGCCGGGCGGGAGGAAGAGGTCGCTCGCGAGGACGGTGCGGCGGTCCGAGACGAGGAAGCCCGGCACGCGCATCGACATGCGCCAGCGGCGGAACAGCTCGGTCGAGGAGTCGGGGTCGACGCCGACGGCGCCCTCCGCCTCCTCCTCGAGGTCCTTCTGGAAGCGCAGGACGACCATGACCGCGTGGCGCTCGACGCGGTCGAGGACGGTCGCGAAGGGCACGCGGTCGTCCGCGGGCGCGGGGGCGGGCGCGAGGACGAGGACCGCGAGGGACGTCGCGCAGGCGAGGAGGAGGCGGCGCGGACGCCGACGACGGCCCGGATGGCGGCGGGTGGACGCGCCCATCAGTCCTGCTTCTCCGGCAGACGCTCGAAGGAGAGCGCGAGATAGAGGCGGCGGCCGTCGCGGAGCACCTCGAGCAGGGCGACCTTCTTCGGGCGCCCGTCGCCGATGGCCTCCTCGTAGGCCTTGCGGAGCCCGTCGAGGTCCTCGAAGGGCTTGCGGTCCACCGCGACGAGGATGTCGCCCTCGACGAGACCGCTGTCCGCCGCGTTCCCCGGATAGCGCACCCCGAGGACGTAGACGCCCTTCCGTCGGTGGAACGCGAGGTCGGGCACGCGCTCCCGCGAGATCGCCTGGAACGTCGCGTGCCACCGCGGTGCGTCGAACGTGGCGTCGTCGCCGACGTCGGACGGCTCGGGCGTGACCTTCACCTCGATCGCCTGGCCCGCCCGCTCGACCTTGAGCGTCGTCGGCTGCCCCGCGGGCAGGTCGCAGAGCGTCCAGCGCACCTCCGGGAGGTCCTCGCGATACTTCGCGTCCGTCGCCTTCCCCCCGGCCTCGAGCACGCGGTCGCCCTTGAGCATGCCGGCCGCCTCGGCCGGGCTGCCGGGCGCCACGTCGTCCACGATCGCCCCGTGGTCGCCCGGGAAGACCGTGGCGTGCTGGAAGTCCACGAGCGGGCGCAACGTGAGGCCCGTGGTCGACCGCCGCACCTTGCCGTGCTCGCGCAGGCGCGCGACCACGCGCTTCACCACGTCGATCGGGATCGAGAAGCCCAGGCTGTTCGCCGCCTGGATCCCGAGCGTGTTGATCCCCACCACCCGCCCCCGTGTGTCCACGAGCGGCCCCCCCGAGTTGCCGGGGTTGATGGCGGCGTCGGTCTGGATCCAGTTGTTGTAGAGGTGCTGCGCCGACTCCCCGAGGTGGCGGTTCGCGTTCGAGACGATGCCGAGGGAGATCGAGCGCTCGAACCCGTACGGCGCCCCGAGCGCCATGACGAACTGCCCCTCCACGACGGCGCTCGAGCTGCCGAGCTCGGCCGGTACCACCTTCTCGCCGTCGGGGAGCGTGAGCTTGAGGAGGGCGAGGTCCGTGGGGCCGTCGAGCCCCACGAGCGTGGCCTCGACCTGCCGGCGGTCCTCGAGGACGCACCGGATCTCCGTGCTCTTCTCGGCCACGTGGTAGTTCGTGACGACATACCCGTCGTCGCTGACGATGATCCCGCTCCCGAAGACCTCCATCCGGCGCTTCTCGCCGCCGGACAGGTCCTCCTGGACCGGCCGCACGAACACGAGCGACGGGAAGACCCGCGCCTTCGCGTTCTCGATGACCCCCTCGAAGTCGAGGGGCTTGCGATCCTCGCCGTCCACCCCGCCCGGCCGGCCGAGCGCCACGAGGACGGCGCCGGCCACGAGAAGGGGAGCCCAGCCCCGGGCCGGGCGGCGGGCCGGGCGGCGGGGCGGGCGGACGCGCGCGAGAGGTGCCATCGATGGATGGATCGGTCGGCGACGCCGGGAGGCGTATGCTCCCCCCCGTGGCGGCCCCCCCCCTGCCCCTCGCCCCGGCGACGCCACCCCTCGACCGGCGCCTCCACGCCCTCGCCGTGGCCCTCGCCCTCGCCTTCGGGGCCCTCCTCTGGCTCCAGGGCGCCGGGCTCGACCCCACGGCCCGCGACCAGGTCCACGACCTCTCGCTCGCCCTGCGCATCCGCGAGGGCACGGCGCTCACCGACGGCAACCGCCACCCGCTCTTCCCCGCGCTCCTCGCCCCGTTCGCCGACCGCACCGCCCGATTCTTCACCGACGCCCGCCTCCTCGCCGCCGTGCTGGCCGCCGCCGTCGCGTACACCCTCTACCGCGCGGCCGCCCGGGTCTTCGGCGCCGGGCTCGCGCTCCTCTCGCTCCTCGGCGTCCTCCTCGAGGTGCGGCTCCAGGCCCGCCGCAGCTGCCCCGAGCCCCTCCTCGCGGGCCTCCTCGCCGCCGCGGCCTCGGCCCTCGCCACCGCGCGCGCCCACGCGCACCCCGTACGCTCGACGGCCCTCGCCGGCGCCCTCCTCGGCGCCGCCTGGCTCACGAAGGGGAGCGCCACGCTCTCGCTCGGCGCGTCGGCGCTCTTCGTCCTCCTCGCGCGGGCCCCGCGCCGCCCCGCGCGCCTCGCGGCGCTGCTCGCGGGCTTCGTGCTCGTCGCGTCGCCGCTGCTCGCCGTGAACGTCGCGGCGGGCCGCTCGCCCCTCTACAACGTGAACTCGGCCCACGTGATGTGGGAGGACCGCTGGGACGTCGAGCTCGACCGCCGCAGCGTGGCCACGCCCGCCACGTGGTTCGCGCGCCACGGCGCTGGCGACGCGGTGGAGCGCCTCGCCACGGGCCTCGTGCGTCAACGCGGCGTCGAGTGGATCGTCGCGTTCCTCGCGATCCTTGGGATCGCGGCCATCCTGAGGAGGAGGGGGGCGCGGGGGGCCGGTGCCGTCCCGGGCGTCGCGGCAACGAGCCGGCCCCCGCCGCCCCCGGGAAGTCCCCGTCACGACTGGCGCTCCCTCGCGCTCCTCACCGCGCTCGCCTGGTGGATCGGCTTCGCGTGGTACGCGCCCATCGTGTCGAGCCGACGGCTGCTGTTCCCGATCTTCCCGATTCTCCTGCCCCCCGCGCTCGACGCGATCCGGGAGGCGGCGCCGCACCTCGCGCTCGGGCGCGCGTTGGCCCGGGCAGGCGCGCGCGCGGCCGCCCTCGCCGGTCGCGTC
>JAYTCP010000190.1:0-5546 GCA_043736435.1 Planctomycetia bacterium
TCCCGGTCGGCCGGGTACATCTCCGAGAGCTTCTTGCCGAGCAGCACCTGGAGCGCCGAGAGGTCCTTCGAGAGCTTGTCGGAGAGCTTCAGGACGTGCCCGGCCTGGAGGAGCAGACCGTCGGCGATCACCTTGAAGGAGCGCGGCTCGCCGTCCGAGGCGATCTTCTTCGCGGCGTCGAGCTTCGAGTCCGGCTCGCCGGTCCTCGAGAAGAGGAGACGGAAGTGCTTCTCGGCCTCGGTCCACTGCGCGCCCTCGAGCTTCGCGAAGGCCGGTGCGACGAAGAGCAGCAGGAGCGGGACGAGGACGAGGAAACGGCGCAAGGGAAGGGCTCCGGAGCCTTGGGACCCCGCGAGTCTACCCCCCCTCGGGGCGCGCCCGCGCCCCCCGGGTGAGGGCAGGGGTCCTACGCTCCGACGGCCCCCGCCGCCCCCCCCATCCCGGCGCCGGATCGATTCCCCCGGCTACCGCGCGATCCGGAAGACGCGCACGTCCCGCACGAGACGCTGGCCGCCGCCGAGGCCGTCCTTGGGCCCGCCGACGCCGGCGGAGGACCCGATCACCCGCGACCAGAACTCCTTGTGCGCGTCGTCGAACGTACCGGGCTCCCCGAGCTCGAGCGCCAGCCAGACGTCCTCGCGGCTGTGCGGGGCGCAGAACCACAGGGCCTTGCCGATGTCGATCGACTTCGCGCCGACGGGCTCCACCTCGGTCGCACCCCTCGGCGGGACGAGGAGACGCATCATCACGCCGGTCCACCCGCGGTCGAGGCGCAGGTGTCCGGACCAAGGGCCCGCCTCCTTGCGCGCGGCCTCGAGGCGCGACTTCCAGAGATCGTACGCGGCCGGGCGGTCCATGGACTCGAGGGCCCACTTGTCGAGCGTCGGGCGGTCGTCCTTGTCGAGGGCGACGAAGAACGGTGCCACGCCCTGGTCGATCTGCTTGGCGAGCGCCCCCTGCATCCACCAGGCGGTCGCACCGATTCCCACCGCGAGGATCAGCGCGATGTAGAGCAGCGCCTTCCCGCGACGGCGCCCCGAGGAGACGCCGGCCCACGAGAGGAGCGCGACGAGCAGCGGCAGGGCCATCAGCCACCAGAGGCCGATGAACGCGGGGATCGCCATGAGGAGGGAGAGGACCAGCGCGGTGACGGCCCCGCCGGAGAGCGGGCGATAGGGCGGCGGGCCGCCGTCCTGGCCTTCGAATCGGGGATCGACCGTGTCCATGCGCACCTCCGCGGGAAATCGACTCCCGGGGATCCTACGCGACCGATCGCTTGCGGGCCCCTGCGCGGGCGGATACACACACCCCGGATCCCATGGACGCCGACCCGACCGCCCCGCCGAGCTCGCCCGATGTGCGACCGAGCCTGCACGTCCTGCGCGTCGTGCTGCCCGCCGCGCCGAGCCCGCTCGTGCTGCGCCGGGACCGCACGCCCCCGGAGCCCGCGGGGGCGCTCGACCCGGCCGACGTCCTGCGCTACGTCGGCGCCGCCCGCCGGACCCTGCGGGGGCCGCTGGTCGCCCAGATCGAGGGCCCCGGCGACCCGCTCGCGAGCGCGGCCCAGGTGCTCCGCGCCCTCGCGCTCCTGCGCGACCACGACCCCGACGTCATGGTCGGACTCGTGGTCGACGGGCCGCTGCTCGCCGAGTACCTCGACGAGATCCTCGAACTGGGCGTCCACCACGTCGTGCTGCGGATGGACGCCGCGACCGTGAAGGTGGCGTGGCGCGTCTACGGCCGCGCGTTCTATCGGGGCGACCTCCTCGTGGGGCCCGAGGCCGGCCGCCTCGTCCTCGAGGAGGGGCGCCGCGCCGTGCGCCTCCTCGTGGCCAACCACGTCCCGGTGGCGATCCGCTTCACCGCGATCCCCACGGTGAACGTGCGCGACCTCCCCTCGATCGCGGCCTTCGCCGCCGCGGAGGGCGTCGAGCGGATCGACGTGGTGCCGCACCGCCCCATGCTGAGGGCGCCGCTCGCCAAGGCCGGCTCGCCGACGCCGTCGGAGATGGACGCGTGCCGCGCCGTGGTCGCCGCGGCGTACCGGAAGGCCGAGGTGGACGGCATCCCCCGCACCCCGGGCGCGCTCGCCTGGCTCGACGACGGCCGCGTGCGCGAGGTCCCCCTCGACTCCCTCGATCACGTCGACCCGCTGCTCCTGCTGCGCGACCCGCGTCGGGACGAGCCCCCGGAGGGCGACATCCTCCCGCCGCGCAAGGCGAAGGTGGTCGCCGTGGCCACCTCCGACGGTCTGTTCGTCGATCGCACGCTCGTGGACGCGGGCCACGTGCAGATCTACGCCGTCGGCGCGGACGCCACGCGCTGGCTCGGCACCCGTGCCCTCCCCACGGGCATCCTGCGCCGCCGCGACGGCGTGGGCATCCCCCGCGACTTCCTCGCCGCGGTGGCCGGCTGCTCGGCGGTGGTCGCGACCCGCTTCACGAAGAAGGCGGCGGTGCTCCTTTACGCCGTGGGCATCCACCCCCACCAGGCGGGCGGCAGGGTGGACGAGATCCTCGACCGCATCTCGCGCGGCACGCTCCGCGACCAGGCGACGCCGGCCCCGACCGACGAGGACTGAGGACGGTCAGCGCCCCGCGGGGAAGTCCCAGCGCACGCTCCCGCCGCCCTGGCCCTCGCGCGAGAGCTTCAGCCACCGGACGTCCTTCGACATCGTGTGCGGGAAGACGAGCTTGAACTCGGCGAGCCACCGCGGCCCGAACCCGCCCTTCACGTCGCCCGTGTAGCTCTCGGGCTTGGACGTCACCCGGATGCCCGACGAGTCCTCGAGGAGGAAGGTCTCCTCGGTGGGCCGGACGAACTTCTCGGTCTCGACCCGCACGATGAACGTCGTCAGGCCGGAGAAGTACTCGGGGTGGCGCGCGGGCGCCGTGCGCGTGTCGGGCTCGAGCCGGATCCACGCGACGTCTTCCAGGGTGGCGGTCAGGGGGCCGTCGGTGCGCGAGAACGCGGTCTTCGCCGCCTCGACGTCGGGATAGACGGGGGCGGGGCCGCCCGCAACCGTGGGGGTCGCGCTGCCGGTGGACTCGAACGTCTTGCCGCGCGTGCAGCCGAGGGCGAGGAGGGTCGCGAGGGCGACGGCCGCCACGAGGCAGGGCCGCAGCCGGAGGGAAGGACTCATGGGGGCTCCGGGGGCCGCAGGGAGGGGGCGTAATCCTCCCCGCCTTGGACGCGCGCGGACCCCCGCCGCGTCCCAGGACTAACAAAAAGTCTCAGAGCCTTCTTGGTAGAGGTCAGAGGCGCTTGATGAGCTCGGCGCGCTTGGCGGCGAACTCCTCCGGGGTCAGGATGCCTTCCTTCGCCAGCTGTGCGAGCTCGCGGAGCTGGTCGGCGACGGACTTGCCGTTGCCCGGCGCGGCGGCCCCGGCCTCGCCGCCGGCGGCGGGGGCGCCCCCCCCCTGGGTCGAGGGGCGCATCGCGTCGGCCATGATCTGGCCGAAGCCGAACCCGGCGCCGATGCCGACGCCGGCCGCGCCGAGGCCGCCGGGGTTGGCCGCGGCGGTGCCCAGCGCCTCGGCCGCCTTCATCCGGGTGTAGTCGCCCATGTTGCCGATCGCCTTCATGCGCGACCGCTCGTCGATGGCCTTCTGGACGTCCTCGGGCGGGGTGATCGCGTTGACGCGGAAGTTGTCGAGCGCGAGCCCGAACCGCGCGAACTCGGGAGCCAGGTGCTCCGCCATGGCCAGGCTCGCCTCGTTGTACTGCGAGGCCAGGTCCATCACGCTCTTGCTGTTCTCGCCCATCCAGTCGTTGAGCTTCTGGATGATCGTCGAGCGCAGGTACTCCTCGGCCATCTGGGCCGTGTAGATCCCGTCCGCGCCGACGAGCGAGTTCGAGAAGACCACGGGGTCGGCGACCTTCAGGCCGTAGGTGCCGAAGGCGCGCAGGCGCACGAGGCCCAGCTCGCTGTCGCGGAACGGCACCGGCTCGCGGGTCCCCCACTTGAGGTCGGGGAGGGTGCGCAGGCTGACGAAGACCACCTCGCAGCGGAACGGGCTCTTGAACCCGAACGGCAGCGCCAGGATCTTCGTGAGGAAGATCAGGTTCTTCGAGGTGAGCGTGTGGCGCCCGGCCGTGAAGATGTCGAGGCCCTTGCCGTCCTTCCGGAAGATCGCGACCTGGTAGTCGCGGACGACCAGCTGGCTCCCGAACTTCGTCTCCGCCGACCCCGTCCGGGGGATCCGGCGAGCGAGCTCGCCCGGCTCCTGGTCCGTGCACTCGATGACGCTCAGCAGCAGATCGCCCATCGGGCTCCTCCGGGCCCGCGAAGCCGCGGGCGGCTGGCGATCATAGCGGAACGGGGGCGGGGGGCGACCCGGGGCCCCGGCCCCCGCCGCCCCCGCCATTCCAACGCCCCATTCCCCATCCCCCGACGCGCGGCCGGATCGATCAGGAGAGGCTCTTCAGCACCGGCACCCAGCGCTCGCGGACGCCATCGGGGAACAGCGGCTTGATCGTGTCGACCAGCTTGGCCATCCACTCGATCGTGCGGGAGCCGGCCAGGGTCTTCTTCACCTCGCTCGACGGCTTCATGCTCGCCCAGAGCGTGAAGCCGAACGCGGCGATCCCGAGGCCGAGCACGGCCCCGAGGGCGAGGCCGAGGACGCGGTCCGTGCTCGAGAGGTCGGCCTCCCGGACGGCCTCCCGGAGCAGATGCGCGATCAGGGTGACGACGAGGAAGGTCGCCACCACGATCACCGACCAGCCGACCAGGTCGCTGGCGCCCTCGGGGACGAGGGAGAAGCGGTTGGCGAGGAAGGCACCGACCTGGACGTCGTAGTGGGCGGCGAGCCCGAAGCCGAGCAGGAGCCCGCCCGTGCGGAGGAGCTGCCAGACGAAGCCCTTGAGGAAGCCCCGGAGGGCGAAGTAGCCCATCAGGGCGAGGACGATCCCGTCGGGAGTCGTCAGCGCGAGGAGGGGCGCGGGCATCCGCGGGATTCTACGGGCGGTTCGGCCGGGCGTCGGGCGGTCCCGGGGGGTCTCGAGCGGAGGGAACCCCCAGGGGCCGTGGATTCGTCCTACGATGTCCCGCCATCGCCCTCTCGGAGCCCTGCATGACGATGCGTCGCCTCGCCGCCGGCCTGTCCCTCCTCGCCGCGGCTGCCTCCGCGCCCTGCGCCTTCGCGGACGTCCCGCCCATCGACGGGCCGGGCATGGCCGCGGAGCCGCCGCCCCCCCAGCCCGCGCCGGCCCCCGGGACCGCGCAGCCGGACAAGGTGGCGCCGAACGGGGCGCCCGGCCCGGACGAGGCCCAGCGCACGAAGGTGAAGCAGATCGTGGACGAGCTCCGCGCCGAGGCGGCCGTGATCCGCGGCCTCTCGTGGAAGCACGACGTGCCGGCCGACCTCCTCACGCGCGCGCAGCTGAAGGTGAAGCTCGAGGAGATGATCAAGGAGGAGCTGAAGCCCGACGAGTACGCGAGGGACCTCAAGATCCTCCGCCGGATGGGCATGCTCACCCCCGACGAGGACCCCCTCGCCATCTCGATGAGGTTCCTCGAGCAGGGCATCGCGGGCTTCTACAAC
>JAYTCP010000191.1:0-6168 GCA_043736435.1 Planctomycetia bacterium
ATGCGGTTCCTCCTCGACGAGGCGCGCGTCCAGGGCATCGACATGCGCTACCTCGTCACGATGCCGATCACGACGTTCACGCAGTACACGCTGCGCACGAAGCTGGGCACGTGGTCGCCCCGCAAGCGCGCCTCGGGAGGCTACGGGCCGGGCGTGAAGGAGGGCGAGCGGGACCTCGCGGCCGTCGACCAGCGGGTCTACGGCATGGCGGACCTCGCGACACAGCTCTACCAGCCCGGGTCCATCTTCGTCGTCGCCAGTCCGGTCGCCGTCGACGCGCGCATCCCCGAGTGGACGGCGAACGATCGCATGCCGTTCGCGGCGCTCGTCGGCACGACCTCGGTCGAGTCGGGACGCGGGGCGATCCTGTCGGGGACCGACGCCCGCAGCCTGATCGAAGCCCTGGGCCGAAGCACCTCGTGGCGGTTCGGCACGCTCGCCGCCGAGTTCCGGGTGCGGCCCGCGTTGCCGGAAGAGGGCTCGGTGCCCCGCTGGGGCTCCCCCGCAACCGCGACTGCGCCGCCCCCCGCGCCGCCGCCGGTGGTGGTGGCTCCGCCCGCCCCGATCCCGCCGGCCCCGCTCCCCGTCCCGCCGCCGATGCCGCCCGCGCCAGAGCCGACGCCCCTCCCCACGGAGCCTCTATCTCCCCCTCCGCCCCCGCCCGCTCCGACCCCGCTGCCGACTCCGTCCGGCCCGGTGGCACCAGGCGGGCTGGTCGTTCCCCCGGAGGCCCCGATTGCGCGGCCGGAGGCACCGACTGCTCCGCCGGAGGCGCCGGTCGCACCTCCCGAAGCACCCCCAGCTCCGCCGGCGCCGGCCACCCCCGCCGGGCCCGTCGCGCCCTCGGGCATGGAGCCGGGCGCCTCGCCCGCGGACGCCGCCTCGCTCGAGTGGCGGGACGACGACCTCGACTACGCGGGGCTCCAGACGCTCCTGACGGACATGAAGCGCAAGGCCACGGGGTCGCCCCACGCAGCCTTCTGGAAGCTCCCGTACGCCGAGTTCATCGTCCTCGAGTTCGATCTTCTCGCCGTCACCGGCAAGGTGCGCGTGCTCGACAAGGGCTCGGGCACGGTCACGAATCTCGTGCGGGCCTTCCGCGAACAGCCCCTGACGATCCGCCTGCCGAACGGCTCCACGCGCGAGGAGAAGTTCTCGGTGATGCCTCCGAAGGGCGCGCCGATGCCCGAAGCGGACATCGTGCGGATCGAGCGCTGGGTCGCCCACGGCACGCCGGAGTTCCGTCCGACGGCCGGGGGCCCGACTCCGGAGTCGCCGACTCCGCCCACGCCGGTCCCGACGCCCGAGGCGCCGACGCCCGTGCCCCCCACGCCGACGGTGGCCGTCCCGACCGCCACCGGCGAAAGGTCCCCGCTCGCGATCGTCGGCGAGGGCACGCTTCGCCTCGGCAGCCGGCCGGCCGCCACCGACGACGGGAGCGCCCCCCCGCGGCTGTACGTGGCCCGGGATGCGGCGGGGTGGACGAACATCTTCGACATCGCGCTCGCCAAGCTCTCGGGGTCCAACGGTCCGACCTGCGCCGTGATGCTGAAGGACATCCGCGAGGCGGTGAAGGGCTATGACTTCGCCGCGGGTCCCCTGCTCCTCCTCCTCGGCCCCGCCACCGACAACTACACGATGAAGGTCGGAGGCGCGCTGGAGATGCTCTCGGATGGCTCGGCTCGCGTCCCGGTGACGACCTCGCACGAGCAGCGCGTCTACGCGGTGGTCCCCGAGATCCTCGTCGTCTGGTCGCTCCACCGGATCGCGGGCCCCGTGCCGCCGCGGTTCGTCCTGTCGACGAACGGCGTCTTGACCGGCGGCCCCGTCGGCGGCAGCTGACCGACCCCGCGGCTCTCCCCGCCCCGCCCCTCCGCGCACTTCTACGGGGGCTTCGTCCCGATGTGGAGGTGCGCGATGCCGAACGTGAGCGCCTCGTACGCGACCGTCGAGAAGCCCGCGCGCTTCATCTTCTCGGCGAGCTCGCTCGGGCCCGGGAACGCCTGGACGCTGCGCGGGAGATACGCGTACGCGTTCTCGGCGCCGCCGGAGACCAGGTTGCCGATCAGGGGCAGCACGAGCATGAAGTAGAGGTTGTAGAGCCCGCGGAAGACGGGGTTGGGCGGTCGGGAGAACTCGAGGATCGCGAGGCGCCCGCCCGGCTTCAGGACCCGGCAGAGGTCGGCGAGGCCCGCGTCGAGCCGCTCGAGGTTGCGCACGCCGAACCCGACGGTCGCGACGTCGAACTCCCCCTCGGCGAACGGCAGCCTCGTCGTGTCGGCGACGAGGAAGCGCGAGCGGTCCGGGTACCGCGCCGCCGCCTTCTCGGCCGCCCGGGACACCATCTGCGGCGCGAAGTCGCTGCCCACGACCTCCTTCGCCCCGCCCGCGAGCAGGGCGAGGGCCAGGTCGCCGGTGCCCGTGCATGCGTCGAGGCACCGTTCGCGTCCCGTGAGGCCGAGCCTCTTCACCGTGTGCTGGCGCCACCGCTGGTCGATGTTCGCCGAGAGCAGGTGGTTGAGCAGGTCGTACGTCGGCGCGATGCGGTCGAACATCCGCGAGATGCGTCGGCCGCGCTTGCGGTCGGCCTCGTCGTCGAAGCGGAAGGTCGCGGGGGCCATCGGGGACGGGAGTCTATGCGGCCCCCCGCGGGGCCCGGCCCCCATTCCGGCAGGTCCGAGGGCGGAGCCGGGGAAGGGCCTCCCCCCCGACAGGTCGTGGCCCCGAGCCCGATCCCCCGCTGCCGGTTGCGGAGGTCCCCCCTCGGGTGTACCTTCGCGCGGTGGCACGCTCCGCGCCCAAGGACCCGCCCGGACCCGTGCCCCGCCCGGCGGCCGAGGGCAATCCGTTCGCGGAGGCCCTCGAGCCGGTCCAGAGCGCGTTCGACCGCACGCTCCGTCCCGCGTCGCTCGCCGACTTCGTCGGCCAACGCGACGTCGTCGAGAACCTCTCGCTGGCGATCCAGGCCACGAAGGCGCGCGGCGAGCCCCTCGACCATCTCCTGCTCTCCGGACTGCCGGGACTCGGCAAGACGACGCTCGCCCACCTCCTATCCAGCGAGCTGGGCGTGGGACTCAAGGAGACGACGGCGCCCGTGCTCCAGCGCGCGGCCGACCTCGCGGGCCTGCTGACCAACCTCGAGCCCGGCGACGTCCTCTTCATCGACGAGATCCACCGGCTCCCCGCCAACGTCGAGGAGTACCTCTACTCCGCGATGGAGCAGTTCGTCATCGACATCGTGATCGACCAGGGGCCGGGTGCACGCTCCCTGCGCATCGACCTCCCCCGCTTCACGCTCGTCGGCGCCACGACGCGCGAGGGCCTGCTCTCGGCGCCGTTCCGCAGCCGGTTCGGCCTCGTCGAGCGCCTCGAGCTCTACCCCACCGACGACCTGGCCCGCATCCTGCGCCGCTCGGCGGGTCTGCTCAAGGTCGACCTCGACGCCGACGCCGCCGCCTACGTCGCCTCGATGTCGAGGGGCACCCCCCGCATCGCCAACCGGTTCCTGAAGCGCGTGCGCGACCTCGCCCAGGTCTCCGCCGCGAACCGGATCACCCTGCCCGTCGCCCGCGAGGGCCTCCGGCGCCTGGGCGTCGACGAGCACGGGCTGCTCAAGGTGGACCGTCTCGTGCTCGAGCTCCTGGTCCAGGCCGGTGGCACTCCGCTGGGACTCAAGACCATCGCCGCCAGCGTCGGGGAGGACGAGCGCACCCTGGAAGACGTCTACGAGCCCCATCTGCTCCGCACGGGGATGGTCCTCAAGACGCCCCAGGGCCGCCGCCCCACCGCGCGCGCCTACGACGTGCTCGGGCGGCCACCGCCGCGCCCGATCCCCGGCTCCTTCGAAGGCGGAGACGGGTTGTTCCCCACGTGAGCGCCGCAAGCCCCTTCCTCTCGCGCCGGCGTCTGCTGCGGTCCCTCGCCGCCGCCGCGCTCCTCGCCCCGCTCGCCGCGTGCGGCGACTCCTCGGCGCGCATCCCGCTCTCGAGCGTCGTGCCACCGACGATCCGCGTGCACCTCGGCGAGACCACCGAGACCGTCGGGATCGGGGTCCCCGACGCGTGGGCGGCCGTCTCGACCGCCGGCCGCCCCTGGCGAGCCGAGGGCAGCAACCTGTCCGGGCTCGCGAGCGCGGGGACCGCCGGGATCGTGCTCCAGGGGACGGCCACGGGCGCGGACACGATCCGCATCCACGCGGCGAGCGCGTTCACGCTGCAGCTGGGCGGCGAGCGGCTGGCGTACCGCGGAGACCTCCTCGTGCATCGCAAGGGCAACAAGCTCGTGCTGGTCAACGAGGTGGACCTCGAGACCTACGTCGCGGGCGTGATCGTGAACGAGATCGGGGACGCCCAGGCCCCGGCCGCGTATCGCGCTCAATCCGTCGTGGCCCGCAGCTACGCGTACAGCCGCTGGCGCGCGGGCCCCGACGCGATGTTCCACGTGTACGACACGCAAAGCAGCCAGGTGTACCGCGGGGTCTCCCTGCCCGCGCGCGCCGTGGTGACCTACGGCGACCTCGAGAAGCGCACCGCCGAGACGCGGGGCGTCATCCTCACCTGGCGCGGCGAGTCCTTCCCCACGTACTACGCCTCCACCTGCGGCGGCCACACGACGCAGCCCGTGACCTCGCAGCTCGACCCGGGCGGCGCCACCGAGCCGCTCGGCGGGGTCCCGTGCTCGTACTGCACCCCCTCGAAGTACTTCGCCTGGACCGAGACCGTCTCCGTCGAAAAGCTCCTCGAGGGACTCAAGCCCCGTGGAGTGGTCCCGCCGCTCAAGGCCATCGAGTACACGAAGGTCGGGCGCGGCGGCTGGGTCGGCGAGGTGACGGTCACCTTCGGCAACGGCCGCACGAAGGTCATCCCGGGCACCGACTTCCGGAGCGCCGCGGGGCTCCGTTCGATGAACGTGGAGGCGCCCACCCCCATGCCCGACGGGACCCTCGTCTTCCGGGGCAAGGGCTGGGGCCACGGCGTCGGCATGTGCCAGGTCGGCTGCCAGGAGATGGCCCGCAAGGGCTACGCCGCCGACCAGATTCTCCGCTACTACTATCCAGGGGCCGAGTTCACACGCTTGTACTAAGGCGCCGCGGGGGCCGGCGGGGTGCGACCGCGACCGTGCGGGCCCGGGGTTCGCCGCGGGCGAGGGGCGCGCAACGCGGCCCTGGCCCGCCCTCCTCCTCCTCGCCAAGCCTCGTCGTCGTCGGGAGACTCGTGCCGTGCCTCTCGCGCGCTGTGCTAGCGCGCGCGCTCGTTGCCCCGGCCGCTGGCCGGGGCACCGGCCGGCATGGGGTCTGCAGGACCCGCCCTCCTCGTCTCGGCTCCCGCGGCCCCGGACGGGGCGCGGTCGAGGGCGAAGGGAGAGTGCTAGGCGTGCGCATCCGGACCTCGGAGATCGTAGGTGGCTCTGGCACGGGACTCGGCGCGTGGCTCCTGGCCTCGTAGGCTCTGACCCGTGCCCGGCATCGACCTCCGCTTCCGCGTCCAGGCCACTGCGGGCGCCGCCCGTGCGGGCGTGTTCACCACGCCGCATGGCGAGGTCGAGACGCCCGCCTTCATGCCCGTGGGCACGCGCGCGAGCGTCAAGGGGCTCACGAACGCGCACCTCGCCGCCATCGACCCCGAGGTGGTGCTCGCGAACGCATACCACCTCCACCTCCGTCCCGGCGAGGCGCTGATCCGGGAGCTGAAAGGGTTGCATCGGTTCGCCGGCTGGGACCGGCCCCTGCTCACCGACTCGGGGGGCTTCCAGGTCTTCTCGCTCGGCGAGCTCGTCGCCGTGGACGACGACGGGGTTACGGTGAAGAGCCATCTCGACGGCGAGGCGATCCGGCTCGGGCCCCGCGAGGCCGTGCGCATCCAGGAGGCCCTCGGCGCCGACGTCGCGATGGCGTTCGACCAGTGCTGTAGGCTCCCCGCCTCGGCGGCGCAGGTCGAGGCGGCCGTCGAGCGCACGGCGCGATGGGCGGACGCGTGCGTGCGCGCGCGTACGCGGGACGACCAGGCGATGTTCGGCATCGTGCAGGGAGGCGTCGACGAGGCGCTCCGGCGCCGGTCGGCCGCCCAGATCACGGCGCTGCCGTTCGAGGGCTTCGCGATCGGCGGGCTCTCCGTGGGCGAGGGGCCTGCCGCCATGCGATCGACGCTCGCGGTCACGACGCCGCTCCTG
>JAYTCP010000192.1:0-4332 GCA_043736435.1 Planctomycetia bacterium
TGCCGATCGAGACGAGGGACACCCCTCCCCACTCGGCCACCTGGCGCAGCGGGGCCACCTCGACGGCGCCGTAGCCCGCCATCCACGGCAGGAAGCGGATGGGGAGCGCCTCGCACGCGACGAACACGATCACGGTGGCGAGGGGGTGTGGGCGGCGCGGGCCCTTGAGCATCACGCGGTAGGCCCACACGAACAGCACCCCGTGGATCGTGCCCGCCATGCCGTAGACGCACAGGATGACCCACGACACCGGGACCGACGCCGCGCCGATGCGCTCATCGAGCTCGCCGAAGGTGCGCACGGTGAGCGCGAGCCAGCGATAGCCGAACCCGACGCCGACGGCCCCGAACAGGAGGAGGTAGCCGACGGCGTGCCGCGTCTTGCGGCAGCGCTCGGTCAGCGCGAGCAGGCAGACGAAAGCAGGCAGCGTGCCGAGCACCCGCGGCGTCGGCATGAACGCCGTGATCCACAGCCCCATGCCGAGTGCGAGCAGGACGGTGCCGAGGCGCGAGGGCGGGGCGACCGTCGTTGCGCGGAGCAGGGGGGCGGCGGGGGGCGGCTTCACGCGCCGAACTTGGCGAGCTTGCCGGCGCAGGCCATCGCGACGGGCAGGAGGGAGAGCGCGGGGAAGAAGCTCCCGTACCGGCCCGCGGCGCAGGAGGGCTCATCGAAGCGGGTACCCGCGTCGGGCTCGACCCACGGGCCGTGGAGCAGGAACGGCACCCCGTGCCACGAGTGGCCCTTCATGGGGCCGGGCGTGCTGTGGTCGCCGGTGATCAGGATCACGTCGGGCTTCAGGGCGCGGATGCGCGGGAGCTCGCGGTCGAACTCCTCGATCACCTTCGCCTTGCGGTCCTCGTCGCCGTCCTCGCCTGCGGAGTCGGTGCCCTTCACGTGGAGGAAGAAGAAGTCGTACGGCTGCTTCCATGCCGTCTCGAGCGCGGTGACCTCGTCGGCGATCGTGCTCTTCGGCGAGACGCCGGGGGCGACGTCCATCCCGAGGATGCGGGCCACGCCGAGGTAGGCGGGATACGCCGCGACGGCCACCGGGCGGAGCCGGGCGCGATCGGAGAGCGTCGGCATGACGGGGCGGCCGGAGAAGCCGCGGAGGAGGACCGTGTTCGCCTTGGAGCGGCCCTTCAAGAACGCGGCGGCGCGCGTGAGGAAGGCCTTCGTCACGCGCGCGGTCTTCGCGGCGGCGGGCGAGAGGGCCGTGGGCTCGAGGGGGGCGAGGCCTTCCTGCTGGGGGTCGGTGTCGGAGACGGCGTCGACGAGGCCGGGCCCGCGGAGCACCAGCGCGAAGCGGTGCTGGAGGCCGGGGTGGATCTCGACCTTCACGTCCTCGATGGTCGGGATGGCGGCGCCGAGCGCCTTCGCCAGCGGCGTCGACTCCTCGGTCGGGATGCGGCCCGCGCGGCGGTCGGTCAGCCGGCCGTCGGGGCCGGCGTTCGCGAAGTTGGCCCGTGCCGTCACGTCGCCGGGTGCCACGGGGACGCCGAGGCCCATGGTCTCGAGGACCCCGCGCCCCACCTCGGTCGTCAACGCGTCGTAGCCGAACAGGACGAAGTGCCCCGGCCCCGACCCCGGGGTGATGCCCGGCGCGATCGGGATCTGGCGCCCGAGGGCGCCCGCGGTCGCGAGCCGGTCGAGGTGGGGCGTGCGGGCGCGTTCGAGCGCGGTCGGAGTGCCGGGAAGGATGCACCCGCCGAGTCCGTCCATGACGACCAGGAGGATGCGGGAGTCGGTCTGCCGCGCGAGCCGCGGCAGCAGCATCGGATTCACGTCGGGGAACATGGAGCGGCAGCCTAGCCCACCCCCCCGTGGAAGCAACGGGATGGGCACCCCCCCGGTGAAGGCCTTGGCTGCCCCTTCATGAAGCCCCTCCGGGGGTCGATAGGGGGCAGGCCATGATCCACCCCTCTCCCGAGAAGATCCGGCAGCTCACCGATCGATGGATCGGGCAGGAGCGTCGACTCCAACGGGTCGCCGAGGCGTTTCTCGCCGGTGAGGACTGGACCGTCCACCTCCGGGGGCTCCCGCTGATCGAGGAGATCCCGCCGCGAGAAGGCGAGGCGTACGGCCGCGACCTGCGGGGCGCCAACCTCCGGCGCTGCCTCCACCCGGCGGTCACGCTGTTCCGCGCGACGGAGCGCGACGCGGCCCTGCTCGCGTCGGTCACCCTCGAGGCGCTCAAGAACAACACCCCCCTGCCGGATGCGACGCCGTTCCCCACCGACGTCGGCTCCGCGGAGGAGGTGGGCCTCGCCATGCGGCGCGGCGACCGGTTCCTGCTCGCGCGCCTCGGCCGGCGCGTCGTCGGCGCGGTACGCTGGGCCGTGCGCCGCGAGTTCGCGGACCTGTGCGACGGCCATCCGTACGGCGAGATCTCCGGGCTCGTCGTGTGCCCCACCCACCGACGCGTCGGGATCGCGACGACCCTGCTGGCCTCCGCCGAGTGGGACGTCGCCGCGGAGGGCCACGACTTTGCCCTCCTGCACACTGCCGTCGAGGTCGACCTCGTCCCGTACTACGAGACGCGCGGATATCGCGTGCGGCGCGTGCGCCAGTTCACCTGCCCCGAGTCGCCCACCTTCCTCGACGCGGTGATGACGAAGCGTCTGGCCGTGATCGGTGAGACCCACGGCGCGGCATCGCTCCACACGCCGACCGCCGCGCTCCCGCACGCCTAGCCGTCGCGGACTGCAGAATCCGTTCTGCACAATCCGTTCCGCGACAATCGTCGTCAGTTGACGACGATTGTCGCGGAACGGAAGATGCAGAATGCCGTCGAGCTCAGGCCCGGCGCTCCCGACGGATCAGGATCAGGTTGCGCGCATACGGGATGAAGTTGGGCCCGTACGCGGCCATGTTCACCCAGTCGCGGCGAGAGACCGCGTAGACGAACAGCAGCAGGGCCCCCACGAGGCTCATGGCGAAGAACGACGCCGGGAGCACGCTGCGCCCCAGCCGCTCGCTGACGAGCCACTGGACGACGAACCGCCCGGACCAGAGCACCTGGCCCAGGAACCCCACGACGAGCCACAGGAGCGCATAGTCGAACCGCACGAGGCCGTGGTCGGGCCCGACGGCCTCCACCGTGATGATCGCGAAGACCGCGAGGGCCGCGACCACGGGCCACATCGCCCGGCGTGCGCCCCCGACCCCGACAGGCGCGGGTCCGCGCCGCGCGATGGCGAAGTTGCGGAGGTAGATGCACCCATTGATCAGCGTGCCGAGCACGAACACCGGGTCGCGCCGGTGGAACGCGTACACGAGCAGGAGCGCGCTGCCCGTCAGCGACCACGCCCAGAACGCCGACGGGATCACGCTGCGCTTCGCCCGCTCCGACACCCACCACTGCTCGAGGATGCGCCAGGTGAAGACGGCCTGGCCCGCCCAGCCGAAGCCGTCGAGCCAGTGGAGCGCCAGCATGCTCATTCGGGACGCGCCGCGGCTCCGCTCCGCTCCGTTGCGACGTACGTGAACCGGTTCCTCCACATCCAGCGGACGGCCCTCACGTCGGCCATGCCCTTCCAGAGGCGGTTCCACACGCCGAAGTGGCTCGTCCCCGTGGGCCGCGGCCGATGCGCGACGGGCACCTCCACGACGCGGAACCCCTCCATCTTCGCCAGCGTGGGGAGGAAGCGGTGCATCCCCTTCCACAGCTTGATCCGCTCGATCACCTCGCGTTTGAACACCTTCAGCGCGCAGCCGGTGTCGTGGACGTTCTCGCGGGTGCGCCAGTTCCGGTAGCCGTTGCCGATCCGGCTCGAGATGCGCTTGAGGAACGGGTCGCGCCGGTCCTTGCGCCACCCGATGGCCATGTCGGCCTCCGGCAGCAGCGCGTAGAGCTTCGCGAGCTCGCCCGGCGGATTCTGGAGGTCGGCGTCGAGCATGGCGATGACCGTGCCGCGCGCATGCCGGAACCCGCAGTCGAGCGCCGCGGTGAGGCCGTGGTTGCGGTCGTGGTCGATCACGCGCACGCGGGGGTCGGCGGCGCGCAGGCCCTCGAGGATCGCGCTGCTGCCGTCCGTCGACCCGTCGTTGACGAAGATCACCTCGGCGGGCTTCCCGATGGCCGCGAGCGCCGCGACGAGCTCGGTCCACAGGCCGGGGAGGTTGCCCTCTTCGTTGTGGACGGGGAGCACCACGGACAGCGCGATCGCGGGGTCGTGCAGCGCGCCGGGATGCGTGAACGGCATCGGGAATCCTTCCCCGGCGGGCCTGCCGGGCGGGGCCGAGGATACCCCCCGGCCGGTCGCGGCCCGCGTTCGCGCCGGTGCGCGGACTAGCGCGCGGGCGCGTTCGTCAGCAGGAGATGGCGGTGCTCGC
>JAYTCP010000193.1:0-3407 GCA_043736435.1 Planctomycetia bacterium
AAGCTCGTCGAGCTCGGCATCCTGCGCGAAGTCACGAACCAGAAACGGAACATGCGGTTCACCGCGCCAGAGATCCTCCGGATCATCTTCGGGGCGTGATGCCCCGGTCCGGGCCACGGTGAACCCATCGACCGCCGGATGCGCAACCGCAGCCGATTCATCGCAGAAGCGGTCGAGCACCGCTCGCCCGTCGCCGCCGTGAGGGACTCCTCCGGTCGCCCGAGCACCCCCACCCGGAGACCGCCGAGCTTGATGCCGTGGGCTGGGTCGACGGGGCCGCGAGCCGGGTCCTCGGCGACGAGGGGCTCGTCGACCTCACGGCCAGCACGCGCGTGCGCTGGGTCGAGGGGCACTGCCCGGCGACAGTTACACCTGCGTGGCGACGACACGTACACCTGAGCATCCCAGGGCGTCCCGGCTCACCTACCCCGGCGGCAGGTACCCCGCGGCGAGCCGGAGGAACGCCTCGGTCTGCGCCGCAGCCCACCCGGGAGGACGGCCCAGCTGCCTCGCGAGCTGCGCGGCCACCGCCGGAGCTTCGGTCATGGCCGCCCGCGCGTCGAGGTGCAGCGTCCGTCGGCGCCTGGCCAGCACGTCCTCCACCGTGCGCGCCATCTGGCGCACGGGGTCGTCCCCGGTGTCTGCGGTGATGGCGAGGTCCACGGTCGGGCAGTCGCGCTCGGGCAGGCGGGCGAGCGTCGCCGCCTGATCGACGCAGTCCTCGGCCATGCGGCGGTAGGTGGTCCACTTGCCGCCGGTGATGGTGAGCAGGCCGTTCTGGTCGATGTGGATCGTGTGGTCCCGGGAGAGCGCCGCCGTGTTCGTGGCGGCACCCGAGCGGACCAGGGGCCGGATCCCGACGAAGACGCTCCGGATGTCCTCCCGCGAAGGGGCGTGGGCGAGGTACCGACCGGCGGTGCCCAAGAGGAAGGCGATCTCTTCCTCCCGGGCCACGGGCTCCGCCACGGCCTCGGGAATGGGCGTGTCGGTGGTGCCGACGAGCGTCTTCCCGAGCCACGGGATGGCGAACATCACGCGGCCGTCGCTCGTGTGGGGCACCATGATGGCCGCTTCTCCGGGAAGGAAGCGGCGGTCAAAGACCAGGTGGATGCCCTGGCTGGGCGCGATCAGCGCGACGGCACCCGGCTCGGCCAGACGGCGGACCTCGTCGCAGAAGGGGCCCGCCGCGTTGACGACGACGCGGCCCGCGCAACGGAAGGTCTCGCCCGTCTCCGCGTCGCGGGCCGTGATGCCGTCGACGAGGCCGTCGCTGCTGCGGAGGAAGCCCGTGGCGGCGACGTAGTTGAGGACCGTCGCGCCGCGCTCGACGGCGGTCAGGACGATGTGGATCAGGAGCCGAGCGTCGTCGAACTGGCCGTCGTGATAGACCACCCCGCCCCGGAGGCCGTCCGTCCGAAGCGTGGGGATGCGCGCGAGCGTCTCGGCGCGCGACAGGAGATTCGATCCCCCGAAGCCGTAGCGGCCCGCGAGCAGGTCGTAGAGCTTGAGCCCCAGGCCGTAGAAGGGGGCCTCCCACCAGTCGTAGTTGGGCACCACGAAGGCCAGCTCGGTGACGAACTGCGGGGCGTTTCGACGCAGGCGACCCCGCTCCTTCAAGGCCTCCATCACGAGCGAGATGTTGCCCTGCTCGAGGTAGCGCACCCCCCCGTGGACCAGCTTCGTCGACCGGCTGGATGTTCCCTGGCCAAAGTCGCCCCGCTCGACCAGGAGCACCTCGTAGCCGCGCGCCGCGGCGTCGAGCGCGATGCCCGCCCCCGTCGCCCCCCCACCGATCACGATCATGTCCCACGGCTCGCGCCGGTCGCGCACCCGAGAGAGCATGGCTTCGCGCGTCATCCCCATGCTCCTACGGCGTGACCCAGGCCTTGGATCGCTTGACGGCCTCGTTCCAGAGGGCGCGCCGCGCGGAGACGTCCGCGAGCGGAAGGAAGCGGCGGTCGATCTGCCAGTGAGTGGCGAGGTCCGTACGGGACGCCCAGAAGCCGGTGGCGAGGCCCGCGAGGTAGGCCGCGCCGAGCGCCGTGGTCTCGGTCATCTTCGGCCGCACGACCGGCACAGTCAGCAAATCGGCCTGGAACTGTAACAGAGCGTCGTTCGACGCCGCCCCCCCATCGACGCGAAGCTCGGTCAGGGGCGGGCCCCCATCGCTTCGCATGGCGTCGACGAGATCGGCCACCTGGAACGCGATGGACTCCACCGCGGCGCGGGCGACGTGGGCGGCGGTCGTGCCACGGGTGAGGCCGAACATCGCGCCGCGAGCGTCGGGATCCCAGTGAGGGGCGCCGAGCCCCGCGAAGGCGGGAACGAGGACCACGCCGCCGGAGTCGGGCACGGACCCCGCGAGCGCCTCCACCTCGGATGATTTCGAGATGAGGTGGAGCCCGTCGCGGAGCCACTGGATCACCGCGCCTCCGATGAACACGCTCCCCTCGAGCGCGTACTCGAGTTTCCCGTCGAGCTGCCAGGCAACCGTGGTGAGGAGCCGATTGCGTGACGCGATGGGCGTGGGGCCGGTGTGCTGGAGCAGGAAGCAGCCGGTGCCATACGTGTTCTTCGTAAGGCCCGGCGACCAGCACGCCTGGCCGAACAGGGCGGCCTGCTGGTCCCCCGCGACGCCCGCGATGCGTATGCCCTCGAGCCCCGGCGCCGTGGCGACGCCCAGGATCTCGCTCGACGAGCGGACCTCCGGCAGGACGGAGCGCGGAATCTGAAACAGGGCGAGCAGCTCGTCGTCCCACGCGCCCTCGTGGATGTCGTAGAGCATGGTGCGCGAGGCGTTGCTCGCGTCGGTGACGTGGAGCCGACCCCCGGTCAGCTTGTAGATCAGCCAGGAGTCGATCGTGCCGAACGCCAAGTTCTTCCCCGGATGCCGTTCGAGGATCCAGGCGAGCTTGGACGCCGAGAAGTACGGATCGGGGACGAGGCCGGTCTTCGCCGTGATGCGGGCCGCCACCTCCGGCGCGACGGGGGCGGCGGTGCGCCGGTCCTGCCAGACGATGGCGTTCATCACGGGACGGCCCGTGGCTCGGTCCCAGACGACGGTGGTCTCGCGCTGGTTCGTGATGCCGATCGCGACGACGTCGCGGGGCGCGAGGCGGGCTTTCGCGAGGGCCTCAACGGCGACGGCGAGCTGCGTGCTCCAGATCTCCTCGGCGTCGTGCTCGACCCAGCCCGGCTGAGGGAAGATCTGCCGGAACTCGCGCTGCGCCGTCGCGACGACCCGGCCATCGTGGTCGATCACCAGGGCGCGCGAGCTCGTCGTACCTTGGTCGAGGGCGAGGATCATGCCCAGATCCTAGGCCCGACGGCCGCGAGCGCCGCAGACCGCAAGGAGAGGCCCACGGCGTGCACCGCGCGCGCGATGTGCGAAGACGGCCGCGGGGGCT
>JAYTCP010000194.1:0-2072 GCA_043736435.1 Planctomycetia bacterium
CGGCGACGGGGACGCGCACGAAGCGCACGGTCCCGCGGAGATCCCCGCCGCGCCCGCCGAGCGCAGCATCTCGCCCGCGCGCGCCGACTTCGAGCAGCCCTGGCCGGGGAAGGGCCTGCTGTGGCCCCTCGTCTGGACCGGCGTCGCGGGCGTCCTCGCCCTCCTCGCCATGGGGTCGCGTGGGCCGATCCTACGTGGCGAGCACGGCGAGCACGGCGAGCACGGCGGCGGCGCGACGCCGGCCCATGGCGACGCCTCGCCGGGCAGACACGCGGAGCCGACCGGGGCCGGCATGGCGGGACAAGGCGGCTAGATCCCGTGCCGGCTTAGCGATCGTCCTCGGGCGGGGGCTCGGGGGCGGGCAGCTCGCGCACGCAGCGGAAGCCCGTGCGGTCGTCGCGCGCATCCTTCGTGACCGGGCGCACGCGGCGCACGTGGGCTTCCTCGGGCTCGCCGCCGAATCCGCTCCCCTTCACCTGGAAGTGGTCGGGGGCGTCGCTGGCCGTGCGGACTCCGGTCACGAACTCGCGTACGTTCCCGAGCAGACCGACCACGCCGTAGAGCGAACGGTCCTTCGCGGACCGCGTCGAGACCGGGGCGGCGAAGTCGCCGTCCTCGGGGGAGCCCCGACCGCCGCCCGGCAGGACATGGCCCAGCTGGGCGCCGGCGGCGACGGCCCATTCGGCCTCGTTCGGCAGGCGGACCGTCCGGCCCTCCCGCTTCGTGAGCCACGCGCAGTAGGCGACGGCGTCCTGCGGGGAGATCCCGCGCACCGGCAGCTCCCGGGCGGCCGAGGCGATCAGGAAGCGGCCCGGCTTGTCCGGGTCGGCGTCGAATCCGACCGTGGGGACGCGCGCCTTGCGCTCCGCGTCGCTCGTGAGGGCGTCGAGATACTCGAGGTACTCGCCGCTGCTCACCTCGTACCGGTCCATGAGGAACGGGCGCACGGTCGTGGGCAGGCTCGGCGGCGCGAAGGGGGGGCCGCGGTGGTCGACCGTCTCTCCCACGGGGACGACGAGCGCGCGATCCGCCGGGACGTCGCCCGGAGCCATCGGCACGACCAGCACGTGGGGCGTCTCCTTGCCCGGGTCTCGCCCGCTCTCGCGCCACGGGAAGGCCACGACGAAGGGGATGTTGAGCCCCCCCTCGCCGCCCACCACCAGCCGGAAGTCGCCGGGGCGGAGGGCCACGTCGGCGCCCGGCAGGACGCTCACGGAGGCGCCCCGGGTGAGGTCCTCGATGACCGCCGACTCGACGCCCTTCGGGAGGGTGACGCGGTAGAACGGGGGCGCGAACCGCGCGCGGAGCGCCGCGGCGCGGGCCCGGAGCGTGTCGCCCGCGCCTCCGCCGACCGTCGCGATGGCACGCGTCTGCGCCTCGAGGTCGCCCGCGAGCAGATCGTGGATGCGAGCGGCCTCGCCGACCCCGAGGCCGCTCGCCGAGCGCGCCACCTCGTCCGCGCGCTTCTCGAGCGCGTCGAAGCTCCCCGTCGCCTCCTCGGCGGAGAAGCCCGCTCCCCCGAGCGCCCCGCCCGCCTTGCCGAGGATCGACGGCCCCGCGAGGATCCCCAGCGCCAGGAAGCCGATGCCCGTGATCGCGGTGACGAGATGGCGGCGCAGGCCCCGACCGACCTGTTGCACCACCGCCGCCGCCGAGCCTCCCTGCTCGGCTTGGGCGCGCGTCTGGCCGCCCGCGAGCCAGGACGAGACGTCGGCCGCCATCGAGCGCACGTTCACGTACCGCTCGGCCGTCTTCGCCGCCATCGCCTTGCGGGCGATCGACGCCAGCTGCGTGGGCGCGCTGGCGGGGATCGGGACGTAGACCCCGTCGCGCGCGTCCCGGAAGAGGTCGTCGAGCGTTCGGAGGCCCTCGTCCTCGAGGCGCGAGAGCTTGTCCGCGCAGAGGTCGGCCTTCGTCTCGTCGCCCGTGGACTTGGCGGCCTTCTCGGCCTCGCGCAAGGCCTCGATGCGCCGCTTGAGCTCGAGCCGCGTGATCGGGGAGGCCGCGGCGATGGGCGGCTCGCCGGTCAGGATGAACTGGAGGATCGCGCCGAGGCCCCAGACGTCGGTCCG
>JAYTCP010000195.1:0-1724 GCA_043736435.1 Planctomycetia bacterium
CATGCCGCGGTGGGAAGGGCAGGGCTGCGGCACGAGGCGGCGCGGATCGGTACACTCGATGGATGCGAAAGTGGGCGCCTCTCGGACTCCTCCTGGCCGCCCTCGGGCTGCTCGCGGGGCGCTGGATCGCCTCGGATCCTCCGCCCGTCGCGGATCCGACCCGCTTCGCGGGGGACTCGGGAGGGGCTCCAGCGGAGACGGCCCTCGCAGCAGATCCTCGCGGGGCCTCGGCGGACGCCTTGGCCTCGCGACGGGGGCTGCGCGTCCTGGGGCAGGTGCTCGAGGGAGGCCGGCCCGTCCGGGCGCGCGTCGAGCTCCTTCCCGCGGCGTCCGAGCTCGACGACGTGCGGCCGGGCGATTGGAGAAGGAAGGGTCCGATGGCGGCAGGGGGCCCTCCCGCCGCGGTCGCCGTCACCGACGCCGACGACGAGGGGCGCTTCGCGTTCCCGCACGTCGCCGCGACGCGGTACCTGGTGGTCGCGCGCGCGGGCTCGGGTGCGCGGGGGTGGAGCCACGCGGACACGCGACCCGCGCCGCGGGACGGCGCCGGCGCGCGCGTCGTCGTGCACGTGCGCGGGGGGACCGAGACGCTGCGCGGACGCGTGCGCACGGCCGACGGTGGCGCATGGCGCGGGTGGGTCGGGGTGGCCGACGGAGACTCGTCGTGGTGGCCCACGGAGGCGTTCGCCGTCCGGTCCACGGACGCCGAAGGCCGGTTCGAGGTGGCTGGATTGCCCCTCGGGCCGGCCACCGTCGATCTGTTCGAAGCCGGGCGGGTCCGATTCACGGGACGCGCCGTGCGACTCCCCTACGCGGGCGAGCTCGAGATCGTCCTCCCCGCGCCCGGACCCGAGATGCGGTGCATCGTGCGGGACTCCGTCACGGGCCGACCGATCCCCGGGGCCGAGGTCGGCATCGAGGTGAGCCATGCGCTCGGGTCGCTGATGAGCGCGACGTGGGCCGCGGTGACGGACGCTGCCGGAGAGGTCCGCCTGCCCGTCGCTCCCGGCGGACTCCGCGCGTCGGCGGCCGGCTACGAGCCGGCCTGGGTTCCGACGGAGGACCTTCCCTCGGTCCTCGAGGTGCACCTGCGTGCGCTGGGCGCGGTCGACGTGCTCGTCGTCGACGCGCAGACGCAGGTCCCCGTGGCGGGTGCGCTGGTCGTGGGCTTCGGACGGTTGCCGTCCCTGGTCCCGCGACGGGCGCAGCCCACGGACGGGGACGGCCGATGCCGCCTGACCGGCCTCGCGGAAGGAGAGGCCACGATCTTCGTGTTCGGCGGTGGGTGGTGCTCCGTGGGCCTCGGGGGGCCGGGCGCGACGCCCGGAGCGTGGTCCCGTTCGCTCCTCTGCGAGGTTTCGGCCACCGGCACGCCGCCGATCACCCGGGAGGCGGCGCGCCTCGCGACCCTCTCCGGCCGCGTGGTCGACGCGAAGGGCGTCCCGGTGGCCGGCGGCCGCGTGGCGTTGGTGGCGCGGCCAGGATCCCCTCACGTCTTCGCGGGGGGGGACGAACCCGCGCTCACGACCGCTTCCGACGGGACCTTCGAGGGCCCCGTCCTCCTCTCCGGCGCCGAGTACGACCTGGACGTGAGCGCCCTGGGCCATGCGTCGGTCCTCATGGGACCGGTGCGCTCGGCGGCGGGCGAGCGCGTCGTTCGCAACGTTCGACTCGAGGACGGGCGCTTCGTGAAGGCCCGCGTGACGGAAGCGGGCTCGAACCGG
>JAYTCP010000196.1:0-2944 GCA_043736435.1 Planctomycetia bacterium
CGGGACCGCCGCCGGTCCCGCGACGGCGAGCCCACTCCGAGCACCCCGCCCCGGCAGCCGGGCCCCCTCCTCACGCGAGCGTGTGGGAGAGCTTGAGGACGTCGTCGTCCTGCTCGAGGGCATCGACGAGGGCCAGCACGTCCTTCGCCTGCTCCTCGGGCAGCTCCAAGGGATCCAGGCAGACGTACTCGGACCCGGAGGAGACCGGCGCCAGGGATCGCGCCTCGAGCGCGTGCTGCATCCGGCCGAGGTCGGAGATCGCGCACCGCACGATGAGCAGCATCTCCCCCTTCTCGCCCGTCCCCTCCCGCATCTCGTCCAGGCCGAAGTCGATGAGCGCGAGCTCGAGCTCGTCGGCGTCGATCCCCGTGGCGGCGAGCCGGAAGATCCCCATCCGTTTGAAGTGGTACGCGACGCTGCCCACGCTCCCGAGGTTTCCGTGGTGGGCCTTGAAGTGCGACCGGATGTTGGCGACCGTGCGGGTCGGGTTGTCGGTCGCCGCCTCGACGAGGACCGCGATCCCGTGCGGTGCGTACCCCTCGTAGAGGATCTCCTGGTAGTCGACGGCGTCCTGGCCGGAGGCGCGTCGGATCGCCGCCTCGACCTTGTCCTTCGGCATGTTCGCGGCGCGCGCGTTCTGCATGACGCGCCGCAGCTGGGGGTTGGTGTCGGGGTCGGGGCTGCCCTTCTTGACCGCGATCGCGATCTCCTTGGCGATCCGGGCGAACTGCTTCGCCAGCCGGTCCCACCGCGCGAACATCGTGGTCTTGCGCTTCTCGAAGATGCGGCCCATGGAGTCCTTCCGACGGGCCCCGCAGGGGGCCGCGGTGGGGAGCATACGGGCCCACCGGCCCGCGGGGCCACGAACAACCCGGCCCGCGGCGCCATGAACGACCCCCGACCCGAGGCGGGGCCGCGGCGGACTATCCTCCGCTCAGGGCCCCGAGGACGTGCAGCTCGTCGGAGGCACGGACGGGCGTCCCGAGCGCCTCGACCGGCGTCACGTTGACGAACACCTTCACGTGGCGGCGCACGCGGTCCTGCTCGTCCACGAGGCGGAAGCGGAGCCCGGGGAACTGCCGATCAAGGTCGAGGAGGGCCTCGCCCAGGGTCGTCCCGTTCGCCGTGACGGCCGGCTTCCCGGCCGTGTAGGAACGGAAGTGCGAGGACAGGTTCACGCGCATGAGGCCGCTAGGATCCCGCGACGGTCACGGAGTAGACGTGCGGCAGGTGGTTCGCGATGCAGGTCCAACGGGCGCCCTCGTTGCGGCTGGCCCAGACCTGCCCGGACGTCGTGCCGAAGTAGAGGCCCACGGGGTCGTGCGCGTCGCAGCACATGGCCTGGCGCTTCACGGTGAAGTACGCGTTCTTCGCGGGCAGGCCGCCGTCGAGGCGCGCCCAGGACGCTCCGCCGTCGCGGGTCCCGTACGAGGCCGGCTTCCCGTCGGGGCTCGTGCGCGGCCAGACCGAGCTGCCGTCCATGGGGAACACCCACGCGACCTCGGGATCGCGGGGGTGCAAGACGATGGGGAAGCCGATGTCCCCCACCTTCTTCGGCATGGCGCGCCCGATGCGCTCCCACTCGCCCTTCGGCCGGTCCATCTTGTAGATGCCGCAGTGGTTCTGCTGGTAGAGCCGGTCCGGCATCAGCGGGTGCAGCTTGACGTCGTGCGGATCGTGGCCGTACTCCTTCGGCTCGGGGCCGAAGCCCTCGCAGCCCTTGTTGAGCGGCTTCCAGTCGGCGCCGTAGTCGGTGCTCTCGAACACGCCTCCGCCCGACATGCCGATGTACATGTGCTGCTTGTCGCGCGGGTCGATCAGGATCGAGTGCATCTTCCCGCCGTCCGGCGTCATGTCCTTGGGGCCGCCGGTCCACGTGTCCTTCATCGGGTGCGCGTTGAAGCCCGCGACCCCCTCCCACGTGTCGCCGCCGTCGGCGCAGCGGAACAGGCCCTGCGGCGACGTCCCGGCGAACCAGACGCCCGGCTCGCTCGCGTGCCCGGGCGTCAGCCAGAACACGTGGTCGACGGCGCGGCCCGTCTCGCCCTCCGGCGCCTTCGGGAACGCGGGAGGCTTCGTCGCCTCCTTCCACGTCCGGCCGCGGTCCGTCGAGCGGTAGACCGTCGGCCCCATGTGCCCCGTGGTCGAGGCCATGAGGAGGGTCTTCTTGTCCCTCGGGTCGAGGATCACGTGATAGACGACGTGGCCGAGCAGGATCGGCGCGGACTGCGTCCACGTCCGCCGCGTCGCGTCGCTCTTGAGGAGGAACGCGCCCTTGCGCGTCCCGACGATCACCGTCACGGGGCCCTTCGCGCCCTTGCCGGCCTTCGCCGCGGGCGCCGCCTTCGCGTTTGCCTTCGCCTTCGTCTTCGTCTTCGTCGTCGCGCGTACCATGCCGATCCTCCGGAGTCCCTGGGTCAGCCGGAGAGCCTACCGACTCCTGCACCGGGCGATAGCCCCGGGCGCAGGGGACGTTCCCGTGAGCCCCCGCCCGCGGCGCGCGGCGTGGCCCGAAGGGGCTTCAGAGGCCCGCTCCCGGTACCCTCGCGGCTTCCCCGGAGACCGTCGTGCTCGAACATCGCCTGTCCGTCATGCGCGAGCTCGAGCCCTCGGTCGCGGCCGCGCTCGCGACCCTCCTGCCGCCCGGCGACTGCTGGCAGCCGTCGCAGCTGCTGCCGGCCTTCGGCGCCGAGGGGTGGCGGGACGAGGTCGAGGAGCTCCAGGCGGAGGCCGGGCGCCTCTCCGACGAGATGCTCGTGGTGCTCGTGGGCAACGTCGTGACGGAGGAGGCGTTGCCGGCGTACCTCGCGGCGATCAATCGCTGCGGCGGCATGACGGACCGGACGGGCGTCGACGACCACCCCTGGGCCCGCTGGGCCCGGTCCTGGACCGCGGAGGAGAAGCGCCACGGGGACGCGGGGCGCGGCTACCTGCTCCTCTCCGG
>JAYTCP010000197.1:0-3551 GCA_043736435.1 Planctomycetia bacterium
TCCTCGTGAAGCCTGAGACCCGCCGCGTCCTCCGCACGCCCGAGACGCTCCCCGGCCGCTGGGTCTTCATCCGCGAGGGCACGGCGCCCGCGGGCGGCCCCGCACTCGCGCCGGCGACGATGCCCGCGAACGGTCCCGCCGGGATCCCGACGACGGCTCCTCCGGATGGCGGCCTCGCCGAGAGCGCACCGCGCTGATCCGCTAGTCGAGGCGGCCCAGGCAGCACTGCTTGTACTTGCGGCCGGAGCCGCAGGGGCACGGGTCGTTGCGCCCGACCTTTTGCGCCTGCCGCTTCAGGTCGGGCGCCTTGCCCGACGCACGCTCGATGAAAGCGCCCGCCGCCGCGCGCACGCGCGAGGCCATGCCGCGCCCGCCGGAGAGGCGGCCCGCGTCCTCGAGGTCGCCGAGGAACGCGGCCACGAGATCGGGCACGGCCGCGCGCCGCAACGGCGCCAACTCGAGCTGGGAGCAGTGATCGAGGAACGCGTGCGAGACCTCGGAGGCCTCGAGGTCGGCCGGTGCCGTCCCGGCGTGGCACGCGCCCTCGAGGAACGTCGTGAGCACGGCGCCGGCGTCGGGGCCGAACGGCAGGGCGACCGCCCTCGCCGTCGGGCGATCGAGGAAGTCCGACACCCACAGGTCGATCGTGTCGCGGAACTCGGGGGGCATGGGGGCGTGACCGTGGCCGTGCATGGCAGCGTTGTAGCAAGGCGACGAGGACCGTCCCCGTCGGTGGCGGCCCGAGGGCCGCTCGCCGGTCAGATCGCGCGCCCGGCCGCCTCGCCCGTCGAGAACGCGGACTGGAAGTTGAAGCCGCCGATGGGGCCGTCCACGTCGAGGATCTCGCCGGCCACGAAGAGGCCGGGGACGAGGCGGGAGGCCATCGTCTTGGGGTCGACCTCCTGGAGGGCGACGCCCCCGGCCGTCACCTCCGCGAAGTCGAAGCCCCGCGTCCCCGCGACCGGGAGCTCGAGGCGCTTCAGCGCGAGCACCACGGCGTGGCGCGCCGCCTTCGGCGTGCCCGAGGCGCGCGCGGCGGGATCGACGCCGACCGCCAGGCACAGCGCCTCCACGAGCCGGGCGGGCAGCTCCCCGGGCACGCAGCGCGCGAGGCGCTCGCCACCCCGCGCGGCGAGCGCCGCGTCGAGGCTCGCGCGGAGACGATCCTCCGCGACATCGGGCAGCCAGTCGACGCGCAGGGACGGCGGGTGCCCCGGCTCCGCGAGCTCGAACCACCGCGAGACGTCCATGGGCCCGGGCCCCGAGAGGCCCGTGTGCGTGCACAGGATCGGCCGGCGCCGCTCGGCGAGCGTGCGCCCGCCCTCCACCACGGACACCCGCGCGTCCTGCTCGGCGATGCCCGCGAGCGCGCGCAGCCAGGGCAGCTCCACCACGAGCGGCGCGAGCGCCGGCACGCATCGCGTGATCGTGTGGCCGAACGCCTCGAGCCACGGGTAGCCGTCGCCGGTCGTGCCGGTCTTTGGATACGAGCGCCCCCCCACCGTCACGAGGACCCGCGGCACGAGGACGTCGCCCCGGGGCGTCCGCACGCGGAAGCCGTCGCCCTCGCGCTCGACGCCCAGGCACGGCGCATCGGTCGCGGTCCGCGCGCCCGCCTGCGCGGCGCGGCGCACGAGCGCGTCCACCACGTCGCCCGCGCGACGGCTCACGGGCCACACCTTCTCGAGCTCGGCCTCCTCCGTCGGCACGCCCAGCTCCTCGAACCGACGGCGCAGCTCGAGGGGCGGCAGCCGTCGGATGGATCCCGCGAGGAACCGGCCCCCCTCGCGACCGAACGCCTCGATCACCGCCGGCACCGGCAGCGTCGTCGTGAGATTGCAGTGCCCGCCGCCGCTCGCGAGGATCTTCACGCCCACGCGGCGGTTCTTCTCGAGCAGGAGCACGCGGCGACCCCGTGCGGCCGCCGTGCCCGCCGCCCACAGGCCCGCGGCGCCGGCCCCCACCACGACGACGTCGAACGGGCCGGGCGGCAGGGGAGAGCGCGGCGCGCGGGGGCCGCCGGCCGGCGCGGAGCCCCCGGGGGCCCCGGGGGGGTCCGGGGGCCGGTCGGGAGGCTCAGGGGAAGCGGGGGCGGGATCCACGGGGGCCGATCAAGCCACGGGGGGCGTCCGGTCGAAAGGGAATCGACGGTCCCCCGCGGAAGCTCCCATGGCTCGGCGAAAGAACCCCCTCGGCACCTTCGTCCTGTTCCTCGCCGTCGCCGGCTTCGCCGGCCTGGCCTATAAGTTCCTCTACGTCGAGCGGATCTTCGACCACCAGACCGTCTCCCAGCCGCCCGCCAGCGAGATCGAGCGCCTGCGCACGGCGTGCGAGGATGCCCTCGCCCCGGACCCGTGCTTCGTCTCGATCTCGATGTTCAACTGGCGCGACCAGAGCAAGCGCTACCGCATCGACATCAACATGTCCGACGGCTGCGGCATCTCCGACTCGAAGAAGATCGCCACGCGCCTGTCCGAGCTCGTGAAGCGCTCGACCGACGGCTACGAAGCGGAAGTCTCCTGCCTCATCCTCGGCCGCGAGGTCTACCACTACGTGCCCTAGGTACGTTGGCGAGGACCCGGAAATGGGAGCGCGACCGCGACCGTGAGGGGCCATGCATCGCGGGGACTGCGGCGCGGACGCGCCGGAGTCCCCCTCGTCGTCGTCGCCGAGCCTCCTCCTCCTCGGGCTGTTCGTCGGCGTGTCTGCATGACACGCACTCCTCACATCCGCTTGCGAGGCCCCTGACGGGCACGGTCGATCGCGTGCGATCGGGCCCTGAGGAATGCCGCGGCCCCTCGCAGTCGCGGTCGCACTCCCGTCCCGCCCCTACCGCACCTCGGGGATCGACCCCGAGAGGTGCGTCGCGCGGCGCGCGCCGGGACGGGTGAGCGCCTCCAGGCGGACGCCGGTGCGGGGCTCGTCGAGGCGCTCGACGCCGCCGGGCGTCGGGAGCGCCGCGGAGGGAAGGGGTGTGGGGCCGTTCGGGAGCGCACCGGACGAGGGCGACGCGCCCGTGGCCGCGCGCGCGGACGCGAGGCCCGGAGTGGAGCGACGCACGTCCTCCAGGCGGAGCGTGCCCGAGGAGAGCAGGCCGAGGACGAGCTCCACGTGCGCGCCGGGGCGCGAGCCGTCGAGGCTCGAGCGGCTGCGGGCCTCGAGGAGGTAGCCGGCGAGCAGGCGCTCGAGGAACCGTCGCCCCGCGGGGGACGGGAGGTCGGTGGCCTCCATGCCCTGGAAGCGCCCGCTCGGGTCGGCGGCGAGGAATCCGTCGAGGGCGTCTCCGAGGGAGTCGAGCAGGGCTCGGGCGCGGGCGCCCACGGTCTCCGGGCCCGCGTCGTCGCGGTAGAGCGCGAGCAGGCTCTCGCGCGGCGGCAGGCCCGCGTCGGCGAGCTGCCCGTCGACGATGGCAAGGATCGCCTCCGCGTCGGCGTCGCCTCGGAGGGCGGCACGCAGGCCCGGGCCGGCGACCGCGCCGAACGCGCGCGGCGCGCCGCCCGCGGAGCTCGCCTGCCGGGCCAGGGGTCGGCACGGCAGCACGACGACCTGCG
>JAYTCP010000198.1:0-3655 GCA_043736435.1 Planctomycetia bacterium
CCCCCCGCGCCCCCGAACGCGATCAGCGCCGCCCCCGCCGGATCCCGGCCCGCCGCGGCGCTCGCCACGCGGAGGGCGCGCGCCGTGGTGGTCTCCGCCACCCGCACGATCCCCTCGCAGAGGCGCACCAGGGGCAGGCCCGCCGCCTTCGCGAGCGCCGCCCCCGCCCGACGCGCGGCGTCGACGTCGAGCGCGAACGCGCCGCCGAGGAGCGCCGGCGGGAGACGCCCGAGCAGCAGGTGCGCGTCCGTGAGCGTGAACGGTCCGCCCTGCCCGTAGCACGCGGGGCCCGGCCGCGCCCCCGCGCTGTCCGGGCCCACCTGGAGCGCGCCGCCGGCGTCGAGGCGCGCGATCGAACCGCCGCCGGCGCCGACGGAGTGCACGTCGAGGGAGGGCACGCCGAGCGCGAAGCCGCCCAACGTGAGCCCCGTGGTGACGGGCAGGGAGCGCCCCTCGATCCAGGTGACGTCGGTGCTCGTACCCCCCACGTCGAACGCCAGCGCCCGCGGAAGCCCCGCGCGCCGCGCGAGCGAGAGGGCCGCGGCGGCGCCCGCCGCCGGCCCCGAGAGCAGCGTGCGCACGGGCTCGCGCTCCACGTCCTCGGGCGCCATCCGCGTCCCGTCCGAGCGCAGGATGGACAGGGCCCGCGCCGGCAGGGCCGCCGCGAGCCTCGCGACGTACGCCCGCATCCTCGGGCCGACGTACGCATCGAGGACCGTCGTCTCGGCCCGCTCGACCTCCCGAGGGTCCGCGGCGACGCGGTGGCTCTTGTGGACCGGAAGCCCCGTCGCGCGCAGCGCGCGCTCGACGGCATCCTCCCCGTCGCCGCACGCGCCGGCGTGGAGCAGGCAGACGGCCACCGTTTCCGCCCCGCTCCCCGCGACGCGGGCGGCGAGCCGTCGGAGCTCGCGGGCGGTCACCGGCCGCAGCACGCGCCCGTCGGCCGCGCGGCGCTCGCCGAGCCCGAACACGTCGGCCCGGCGGACGAGCGGGGCCGTGCGGCGCGGCGTGAGCTCGTGGAGCGCGACCCGGGCGCCGCGCCCCACCTCGAGGAGGTCTTCGAAGCCCGCCGTGGTCACGAGCGCCGTGCGGGCTCCGGTCCGCGTCAGCACGGCGTTCGTCGCGACGGTGGTCCCGTGGTGGACCCGCCCGTCCGCACCGAGGCCCCCGACGGCCTGAACGGCCGCCAGGACGGCCCGCGAGGGGTCGCTCGGGTCGCTCGCCACCTTTCGCGCGACGAGGCCCGATGGGGTCCTCGCCACGACATCGGTGAACGTGCCGCCGGTGTCGACGCCGAGGACGGGCATGTCGGGGGATGATGACATGGCTCCCGCCTCCCCCGCACGGGCCCCCGGACCGCGGGGGAGCGCCCCACGCCCGGAGGGGGTATGCTCGGAGGCACCTCGGAGTTCGCCGTGTCCGTCGACAGTCCCCTCGCCGAAGTCTTCAGCGCGCTCCTCGCCTTCCTCATCGGCGGGATCCCCTTCGGCTGGGTCTATGCACGTCTCGTGAAGGGCGTCGACCTCCGGACGGTCGGCAGCGGCAACGTCGGCGCGACGAACGCGGCCCGCCTGTACACGGGGCGGAAGGCCGTCTTCTGCTTCCTCGGCATCTTCCTCCTCGACTGCTTCAAGGGGTTCGCCGCCGCGTGGTTCTCCCCCGAGCTCGGCATCTGGCTCGGCGGCCATGGCACCGAGAACACGATGATGGTGGTGTGCGGCTCGTCCGCGATCCTCGGCCACGTCTTCACGCCCTACCTCTCCTTCCGGGGCGGCAAGGGCGTCGCGACCGCGCTCGGGGTCGTCACGGCGCTCGCGACGTGGCCCGCCATCTACGCGGTGGGCGCCTGGGGCCTGCTCGTGCTCTTCACGCGCTACGTCTCGCTCGGCAGCATCATCGCGATGACGTCGATCCCGTTCACGTACTGGCTCCGCTACAAGTCCGACACGTTCCACGCGCGCATCGGCATCTTCCTCTTCCTGACCGCCTGCGCCGCGATGGTGGTCTGGCGTCACCGCGACAACATCCGCCGGCTGCTCGAGGGACGGGAGAGCAAGATCGGCGCCCGGACGCCCCCTCCCGCCGCCTGACCCCATGCGACGCATCGTCATCGTCGGGGACGGAGGCTGGGGCACTGCCGTCGCGATCCACCTCGCACGCAAGGGCATCGAGGTAGGCCTCTGGTCGCACGACGCGGCGTACGCGGAGCACCTCCGCGACCACCGCACGAACCCGCGGTTCCTGCCCGGCTACGAGATCCCCAGGGCCGTCGAGATCTCCGCCGATCTCCGCGCGCTGCTGCCCCGCGCCGACGCCGTGGTGTCGGCGATCCCCACGGAGTTCCTCCGCGAGGTCTGGACGCGGCACGGGGCCCTCCTCCCTCCGTCGCTCCCCGTCGTCAGCCTCACGAAGGGCGTCGAGCAGGGCACCATGCGTCGACCGTCGGAGATCCTCCACGAGCTCGTCCCCGGCCGGCCCGTGGTCGTCATGTCGGGCCCCAACATCGCGTGGGAGGTGGCGAAGGGCTTCCCCGCCGCCATCGTGGCCGCGGGCGACGACGCCGAGACGGTCCGCGCGGTGCGGACGGCCTTCAGCAACGGAAAGGTCCGCGTCTACGGCAACCGCGACGCGATCGGCGTCGAGCTCGGCGGCGCCCTCAAGAACGTGATCGCGCTCGCCGCGGGCCTCTGCGACGGGCTGGGCCTCGGTCACAACGCGAAGGCGGCGCTGCTCACCCGCGGCATCGTCGAGATCGCGCGCCTGGGCGCCGCCCTCGGAGGCGAGCGGAGGACCTTCTTCGGCCTCTCCGGCATCGGCGACCTCATGACGACGTGCTACAGCCCGACGAGCCGCAACCGCACCGTCGGCGAGCGCATCGGGCGCGGCGAGCGCCCCGAGGACGTGGTCGCCTCCATGGCGCAGGTCGCGGAGGGCGTCAAGACCGCCGCCCCGGTGCGCGAGCTGGGCCTCCGGCTCGGGGTCCCGCTCCCCATCGTGGAGGAGGTGGACCGCGTCCTGCGCGAGGGCAAGGCGCCCAAGGACGTCGTCGAGGCGCTCATGCTCCGCGGCCTGAAGGACGAGGCCGAGGACCTGCTCTGACCGTCCGCGCCGCGAAGTCCATCCCCAGGAGCTCCCCCATGTCCACGGCTTCGCCTTCGTCTCCCCACCCGTCCGCCGCGGCCCCGACCCCGGAGCGGATCCTCCAGTACGCGTGGGGCTTCGCCGCGACGCACGCGCTCGGGTCGGCGGTCGAGCTCGACGTCTTCTCGCACGTCGCGCAGGGGAAGACCTCGCCCTCGGTCCTCGCCAAGGCCGTCGGAGGCGAGGAGCGCCCCGTGCGCATGCTGTGCGACGCGCTCGTGGGGCTCGGGCTGCTCACGCGCACGGGCGCCACCGGCCCGCTCGGGCTCGCGCCGGACGCGGCCACCTTCCTCGCGAAGGGCTCGCCCGCGTACATCGGCGACTTCATCGTCTTCCACGCCGGCCCCCTGATGGACGGCTGGCGCTCGCTCACGGAGACGATCCGCTCCGGCCGTCCGCCGATCGCGCTCGACAAGCCGAGCGAGGCGCAGCCGTTCTGGGACCGCCTCGTCGACGCGCTGTTCGCGATGAACGCACGCGCCGCGATGCAGGTGGGCGAGGAGCTCGCGCGCCG
>JAYTCP010000199.1:0-3777 GCA_043736435.1 Planctomycetia bacterium
CCCCGGCGAGCGCCTCCCGCAGGACGACCTTCGTGGAGAGGCCCCGGACCTTCCAGGCGGCAGGCAAACGGACGGCAGCCTCGACGAGCCGCCGCTCGAGGAACGGCGCCCGGACCTCGAGGCCCTCGAGCATGGAGGCGCGATCGACCTTCGACAGCAGCGCGTCGGGGAGGTGGAGGAGCAGGTCCACGCGGAGGAGCGCGTCCACCGGATCTCCGGTCCGGAGAGCGGGCGCGGCCGCCGCGCGCAGCGGCTCGAGGAGCCCATCGTCGACGATCGCGGGGCGGGCCTCGGGGCGGAAGAGGAGCCGCTGCTCCGTGGCCGGGAACGCCCCGAACCACGCCAGGTGGCGCTCGAGCGGGGGCAGGTCGGCCCCGTCGAGGAGCCGGCGGATCAGCCAGCGCGTCCCCACGTTCCGGTGCGTCCCGCCCCCGGCCATGCGCGCGAGCCCACGCCGCAGGGGGCGAGGCAGGAAGCGGACGGCGCCGGCCCGACGGGCGCCGAGGTAGGTCGGGTAGCCGCCGAAGAGCTCGTCGGCGCCCTCGCCGGCGAGGACCACCTTCACGTGCTCGCGCGCGGCGCGCGAGAGCAGCCAGGTGGGGACGAGGCTGCTGTCGCCGATGGGCTCGTCCACGTGGGCGAAGACGTGCTCGAAGCCTTCGGCGAGCGTCGCGTCGTCGGCGCGGACCTCGTGGTGGACCGTGCCGAGCGCCGCTGCGAGCTCGTGGGCGGCGTCGCCCTCGTCGAAGTCCGCGTCGTCGGGGCGCAGCGTGAAGGTCTCGAGCGCCTGCCGCCGCGCGGCGAGCGTCGCGATGGCGCTCGAGTCGAGGCCTCCGGACAGGAACACGCCCACGGGGACCTCGGCCTCGAGCCGGCTCGCCACGGCCTCCTCGAGGAGGCGGCGGATCTCGATCGCAGCCTCCGCGCGCGTACGGGGCCCTGCGGCGCCGATCTCCCCGGGAACCGGCAACGAGGCGTACGGGGCGACGGTCGCACGCCCGTCCCCGAAGCGCAGGGCATGGCCAGGGGGAAGGCGGTGGACGCCGCGCATCGCGGTGCGCGGGGCCGGCACGAAGCGGTGCTGGAGGTAGAGCGCGATCGCATCGGGATCCACGTCCCGGGGTGCGTCCGGGTGCGCGGCGAGCGCGCGCATCTCGGAGGCGAACACGATCCGGCCGCGCGTCGCGAACCAGGCCAGCGGCTTCTCGCCCATGCGGTCCCGCGCGAGGAGCAGCTCGCGACTCCGCGCGTCGTAGGCCGCGAACGCGTACATGCCCTCGAGCCGGTCGAGGCACGCGTCCCCGTGCGCCTCGAAGAGCCGGAGCAGCACCTCCGTGTCGGACCGCGTCCGGTAACGGACCCCCTCGGCCTCGCCGGCGCGGCGGAGCGCCGCGTGGTCGTAGAGCTCGCCGTTCATGGCGACGACGACGTCGCCGCGCTCGTTCGCCACGGGCTGACGTCCGTGCTCGAGGTCCACGATGGCGAGGCGCCGCGCACCGATCGCGAAGCCGTCGCCGACGATCGAGGCGCCGTCGTCGGGCCCGCGGTGGACCAGGGTCGCGAGCATGCGTTCGAGGGCGGCCCGGTCCTCGGGTCCTCCCACGCCCGCTCCGACGATGCCCGCGATGCCGCACATGGGGGGGCTGCCTCGGCGACCCTTCCGGGGGCGCGCGGCCGCAGAGTCTACGGTCCCTACGGCTCGAACGCGTCCGGCGTGGGGTGGCGCACCGGGTCGGGCTCCTCGATCGCGGAGAGGGGGGCGCCGATGGGGCGGGCGCGGTCGATCATGCGGTCGAGCAGCTCGCGGGCGAGGGCCTTCGCGCGCGGGCCCACCTCCTTCACGGGGCCCACGCAGGAAGGGCAGCCGTCGCGGCAGGGGCACGCGGCGATGCGGTCGCGCGAGCCCTGGAGGAGATCGAGGAACATCGGGTGGAGCGCCTCGGCGAGGCCGATGCCGCCTGAGTAGTGGTCGTAGAGGAAGATCGTCGGGTCGAACGCGTCCAGCGACGGCGGGGATGCGTCGCCCAGGGCCGCCAGCGCCGCCCCCACGCCGGGGGCGCCCGGCGGAATCGCGCGCATGCGACGGTGGAACCACTCCTGCGACTTGTCGCCGAGCGCCACGCCGAGGTCGCGTCCGTCGCACATGAGCAGGAACGCCGCGAGCCCGTGGGCCACGTTCGCCATCCCCGCGAGCGCGTCCACCAGGTCGGTCTGCTTCGCCCCCGTGGCGGCGATCACGTCGCGGGGGACCGTGAACCAGGTGGCCTGCGTGTGGACCGTGTCCTCGGGGAGGAGGATGTCGCCGAAGCCCAGGTTCTCCTGCGTGTAGAACTTGATCTTCTTGTAGCCCACCGCCTTGCGGACCACCTCGACCTCGCCGTACTCGGGCTCGAGGATCGTGTCTCCCATGGCCCCGCGCAGCACCTCGAGCACCTTCACCTTCGAGTACGAGATCGCGTCGGTGTAGTACTCGCTCTCGACCTTGCGCACGAACGCCTTGCGGCGGTCCCAGTCGAGCCGGTCGACGTGGTACTGCTCCGACTGCATCATGTAGATGGCGCCCTCGTGGATGCTCGTGAAGGCCCACGCGTAGTCCACCTCGGCGATCACCTCGTTGCGGCCCCCCGTCGTGTCGACCACGACGAAGTTCGTCGAGGTCACGCTGCGCAGGGAGACGTCGTTGGCGGGATAGGCGTCCGCGGCCCAGTGCCACCGGCCGCCCGTGTGACGCAGGACGCCGTGCTCCTCGAGGTAGCCGAGCAGCGTCGGGAGGTCCTCGCGGCCGAACGCCTCGCCGTCGGCCAGCGGCAGCTCGAAGGCCGCGCACTTGAGGTGGCTCACGAGCACCTGGAGGTTGTCCGGGTTCGCGTGCGCGCTCTCGGGGGGGGCGTCGAGCAGATCCTCTGGGTGGTCGGCGAAGTGCTGGTCGAGGGGGTGCGAGCGCAGCACGAGGACCGCCGCCGAGGTCTCCATGCGGCGCCCCGCGCGGCCCGCCTGCTGCCAGAGGCTCGCGACGGTGCCCGGGTAGCCGGCCATCACGCAGGCGTCGAGGGAGCCGATGTCGATGCCGAGCTCGAGCGCGTTCGTCGAGACGACGCACTGCACGCGCCCCGCCCGGAGCCCGCGCTCGATGCCGCGCCGTTCCTGAGGGAGCATCCCCCCGCGGTAGGCCAGCACCGAGCCCGCGCGCTCGACGTCGTCGCGGTAGAGATCCTTCAGGTACTTCGCGAGCACCTCGGTGGTGACGCGCGAGCCCGCGAACACGATCGTGTGGACCTCGCCCTCGAGGAACGCCGACGCCACCTTCCGGGAGACCGACAGGTAGGAGGCGCGCAGGCCCAGCTGGGCGTTCACGATGGGCGGGTTCACGATCAGGAGGTGCCGCTCGCCCCGCGGCGCCCCGCTCCGCGTCACGAGCTTCGGCTCGCGCTCGAGGATCGTC
The DNA here is from genome assembly GCA_043736435.1 of Planctomycetia bacterium. Lineage (GTDB taxonomy): Bacteria > Planctomycetota > PLA2 > PLA2 > JAEUHO01 > JAYTCP01. The sequence goes on from JAYTCP010000199.1 coordinate 3,443, forward strand.
GAGGCGAACGCGCCCGCGTTGGCGATCGTGGCCGAGGACGCCACGAACACGGGGTCGCTGCCGTAGAAGCGGCAGATGCGCCGCAGCCGCCGCAGCACGTTCGCGAGGTGGCTGCCGAAGACGCCGCGGTAGGTGTGCAGCTCGTCGATGACGACGTACTGGAGATTCTCGAACAGCTTGAACCACTTCGTGTGGTGCGGAAGGATGGCCGCATGGAGCATGTCGGGATTCGTGATCACCACCTGGCCCGCGGCGCGCACCACGCTTCGCACATTGGCGGGAGTGTCGCCGTCGTAGGTGTGCGTCTTGAGCCCGAGCTCCGCGGCGTCGGCCAG
>JAYTCP010000200.1:0-3240 GCA_043736435.1 Planctomycetia bacterium
GTCGCCGGGTGGCAGACCAGGCTCTTCACCCCGCCCAGCGACTCGCCGAGCTTCCAGAACCGACGCGTCGAGACGAACGCCTTCGTGGCGTCCACGCTCGCGTGGAGCTCGACGGAGACGACGCCCCCGAAGCCCGCGCCCGTGCCCTGGCGCCTCGCGATCGCGTGCCCCGGGTGCGACGGCAGCCCCGGGTAGAGGACCTGGCTCACCCGCGGGTGCGCGAGCAGTCGCTGTGCGACTGCGAGCGCGTTGTCGCCGTGGCGGCGGACGCGCAGCGAGAGGGTCTTCAGCCCGCGCAGCGTGAGCCAGCAGTCGAAGGGGCCCGGGACGGCCCCCGTGGCGTTCTGGAGGAACTTCACCTTCGCGAAGACCTCCGGGTCCCTCGCGAGCACCGCACCCTGCACGAGGTCGCTGTGCCCCGCCAGGTACTTCGTCACGCTGTGGATCACGAGGTCGGCCCCGTGCTCGAACGGCCGCTGGTTCACGGGCGTCGCGAACGTGTTGTCCACCACCAGCAGCGCGCCGTGCCGATGCGCGAACGCCGCGGCTCTGGCGATGTCGATCACCTCGAGGCGCGGGTTCGTGGGGCTCTCGATCCAGACGAGCCTCGTCCCCGGCCGGAAGGCCGCCGTGAAGGCGTCGTCGTCGCCGAGATCGAGCTGCGTCCACGCGAGCCCCTTCGGCCCGTGGACCGCGTTCAGGAGCCGGAACGTGCCGCCATAGACGTCCCGCGGCACGATCACGTGGTCGCCCGGCCCCGTGAGCGCCTGCAGGATCGCGTGCTCGGCCGCGAGGCCGCTCGAGAAGGCCGCGCACGACGTCACCCCCTCGAGCGCCGCGAGCACGCGCTCGAGGACCTGCCGCGTGGGATTGTTCGTCCGACCGTAGTCGAAGCCCTTGTGGATGCCTGGGGCCTCCTGGACGAAGGTCGAGGTCTGGTGGATCGGGGTCACGAGCGCGCCCGTGGACGGGTCGGCGTCCTGGGCCTCGTGGATGGCGAGCGTGTCGAAGCGCATGGCAGGGTCCTTTCGGAGGGGGGTGCGCGGAAGGGGAGGGAAGGGGTAGGGACGCTGGGACGAGAAGGGGCTTCCGGGCCCGGATCGGGCCCGAGGAGGGAGGCCGGGCGCGAGGCGTCAGCGCCGCGCCGGTCGCGGCTCGACCGTGCGGTAGGCGCGCAGGTCCGCCACGGCCTCGGCACGGCGCGCGCGGCGCTCGAACGAGACGACCGCGGTGCGCGGGGCCGGGAAGGTCTCGACCACGAGCGCGGGGGCATGTCCCGGCGGCTCGCGCAGGGAGCGGGGGCGCAGGCCGGACATGTCGAGCGCGCGCAGGGCCGCGGAGGCCGAGTCGCGGCGGAGCGTCAGGTCGACGGAGAGGAACCAGCCGGTCGAAGGCGGCACGGTCCGACCCGCGGGCACGCTCGCGCCGTCGCGCGGGAGCGCGCGCGAGGAGCCCGGCGCCCCCTCGCCGCGGGCGACCGCGAGCAGGTCGTCGAGGATCGAGGCCGCCGTCGGGAGGGCGCCGGCGCCCGGGCCCGAGAGGAACAGGTCCTCGAGGGTGTCGCCCTCGAGCAGCACGCCGTTGCCCCCGCCCTCGACGTAGGCGAGCGGGTGCCCGTCGGGGACGAAGGCCGGCGCGACCCAGCCGCGGGGACGGTTCACCGAGAGGTCCGCGCAGGCCACGGGGCGCAGACGGCCGCCGAGCTCCCGGGCGCGCCCGGCGTCGGCGGCGCGCACGCGCTCGATGCCCTCCACCTCGAGGGCGGTCCACGGGAGCGTCCGGCCGCACAGCGCGCGCACGAGGACCGTGAGCTTCTGCGCCGCGTCGAGGCCCGAGAGGTCGAGGCTCGCATCGGCTTCGGCGAAGCCGCGTGCCTGCGCGTCGGCGAGGGCCGAGGCGAGGGTCGCGCCGCGCGCGATGCCGCCGAGCACCACGAGGCTCGTCGCGTTCAGGATCGCCGTGACGCGGGCCACGTTCGTCGTGAGCAGGGCGCGTTCGAGGAGCCCGAGCAGCGGGATGCCCGCGGCCACGCTCGCCTCGCCGCGGATCGACGCGCCGTGCGAAGCCGCCAGCTCGGCGAGCGTCTCCCCGCGCTCGGCCAGCAGCGCCTTGTTGGCCGTGACCACGGGGATGCCGCGACGCAGCAGGCGCTCGACGAAGCCACCGACCGGGTCGATCCCGCCGGCCACCTCGACGACCACGTCGTAGGTCCCCGCCAGGAACGCCTCCGGGTCGGCGCTGATCTCGACGCCCTCGGGGAGCACCGTCCGCGGCTTGACCGGGTCGCGCACGAGCACGCGCTCGATACGGAAGGCGACGCCGTGCCGCCGGGCGACCTCCTCGCCCTTGTGGGCGAGGAGCGTGACGAGCCCTTGGCCGACGGTGCCGAGCCCCACGAGACCCACGCGCAGGACGCGGAGGCCTTTGGAGGAGACGAGGGTGGCCCGGCGCGCGGGCTGGGAGCCCGGCGTGGGGACGGAGCGGTGGATGGTGTCGAGCGGGGGAGTCGTGGGCACGGAAGGGTCCTTCCGAGCCGACGGAACGGCCCTGCCCGTGCGTCCGCGCGAACGGGGACGCATCTGGGGATGCGTTCCCGGATCGTTGCGACGCTGAGAGGCCGTGAAGGAATCGAAGATCCCTTCACGGCCGCGAAGGGCGGGCCCGAAGGGTCCGCCCGCCGAGCGGGTTTCCGGGGGGCTTTGCCCACCGGAAACCGAGCGAAGGCGATTTCTTCACAAGCTCTGAGCATCCTCGCGGATGCGCCGTCCCCCGAGGCGGTCTCCCGAAACGAGAAGACCTCCCCGGTTGGACGGAGAGGTCTCGACGAGCGCCGCGTCCGGCGCTCCGATCCACTCTCATCTTTCCATGCGGGCAGGATGTAGCACCATGCCGCGCGTTCGCGACCGGTTGCTGCAGCGTCCTCGGGCCTGTTCCCTCGGCTGCTCTGGATGAGTCGAAGCCGTGGGGACGGCCTCGGGTGGGGAAGTGGAAAGAGCGGGAGGCCGGCGCCTCGATCGGGTGGAACCATACGCCGACGCGAGGCGTTGTCAAGTCCGATGCGACCTCGGGCGGGAGGCGAGCGGGTCCGCGGGCCCGGCCCCCGGCGCCCCGACCTTCCCCGACCCGATCTCTTGCGACCGGATCGGGTGCTACTTCACCACGAGGTTCACGAGGCGCTTCGGGATCACGATCTCCTTCACGATCGTCTTCCCCTCGAGGTGCCTGCGGACGTTCTCGACG
>JAYTCP010000201.1:0-3950 GCA_043736435.1 Planctomycetia bacterium
GTCCACGAGATCGCGAGTCGGGGTGCCCGGCCCGAAGAGCCGGCCGACGCCCAGCGCCTCGAGCGCCTGGGAGTCCGCCGGGGGGATGATACCCCCACCGGTGACCAGAATGTGGTCTGCGCCCCGCTCGCGGAGCAGCGCGACGACCTTGGGGAACAGAGTCATGTGGGCGCCGCTGTGGATCGAGAGGCCCACCGCGTCCACGTCCTCCTGGATCGCCGCGTCGACGATCATCTCGGGCGTCTGCCGCAGGCCCGTGTAGACGACCTCGAACCCGGCGTCGCGGAGCGCCGCGGCGACGACCTTGGCGCCACGGTCGTGACCGTCGAGCCCGGCCTTTGCCACCAGCACGCGGATCGGGGCCGAAGGAGAGGTCACGGCGCGGGCGGGGCTCCCGGGGACGGGTCGCCGAGGAGGGTACCCGCGGCCCCCGCCACGGTCATCCGCCCCCCGACCACGTCCTCGACCAGGCGGTCGAGGTCGGCCGTGCGCGGGCCCCAGAACGCGAGGTGCCTGCGGCGGTCCACCTCGTGTTGGATCCGGTGTCGGGCCCGGCCCTTCCGGCGCTCGTCCGCCGCGCCCGGACCCGGATCCACGGGCCGGCGGAGATCGACCTCGGCCCGCAGGGCCTCGACGCCCAGTCCCGTGGTGGCCACCGTCTGGAGCACGGGCGCCTTCCGGCCGGCGGCCTGGAGCTCGACCGCCGCCGCCAGGTCGGAGGCGAGCCCCTCCGCTCCGGGTCGGTCCGCCTGATTCACCACGAGGATGTCGGCGGCCTCGACGAGCCCCGCCTTCATCGCCTGGACCGAGTCGCCCGAGCCCGGTGCGAGCACGACGATCACCGTGTCGGCCGCGGCGGCGATGGCCACCTCGCTCTGCCCCACGCCGACGGTCTCGATCACGACGGGATCGAACCCCGCCGCCTCGAGCACGTCGGCCGCGTCGTGCACGGCGCGCGAGAGCCCACCGAGTTCGCCGCGCGTCGCGAACGAGCGGATGAACACCCCCGAGTCCCCCGAGAGCCCCGACATCCGCACGCGGTCGCCGAGGAGGGCCCCGCCCGAGAACGGGCTCGTCGGGTCGACGGCGAGCACACCCACCCGACGCCCCGCCGCACGCCAGCCGCGCACGAGCGCCGTCACGAGCGTCGACTTTCCGGCCCCCGGCGGCCCCGTGATGCCCACGCGATGCGCGCCCCCCCCCGACGGGCCGGACGCCCCGCCCGAGAGGGCCGCGAGCAGCCTCGCCGCCGCGTCCGGGTCGTTCTCGACGACGGTCAGCGCGCGCGCCACGGACCGCGCGTCGCCCGACCGCACGCCCATGACGAGCGCGTCGCCCACGGCGGTCAGGCTCCGAGGAGGTTGCGGGCGATCACGAGCGTCTGGATCTCGGTGGTGCCCTCGTAGATCTCGGTGACGCGCGCATCCCGGAAGTAGCGCTCGACGGGGAACTCCTTCGTGTACCCGGCGCCGCCGTGGATCTGGACGGCCTCCTTGGCGCAGAAGTCGGCGGCGCGGCTCGCCTCGAGCTTCGCCATCGACGCCGCGAGGGTGTGCGGCTTGCCCGCGTCCTTGAGCGACGCGGCCCGCAGCGTGAGCAGGCGCGCCGACTCGATCTTCACGCCCATCTCGGCGATCTTCCACTGGATGGACTGGAACGTGGCGATGGGCTGGCCGAACTGCTCCCGCTCCTTCGCGTACTTCACCGACGCGTAAAGGCACGCCTGCGCGATGCCCAGCGCCTGGCTCGCGATCCCGATGCGGCCGCCGTCGAGGAGGCCCATCGCGACGCCGAAGCCCTTGTTCGGCTCCCCGAGGACGTTCTCCTTGGGGACCTCGAGGCCAGAGAGCCCGATCTCGACGGTGGAGGACCCGCGGATCCCCATCTTCCGTTCCTTCTTCCCGGCGCGGAAGCCGGGCCACGCGGTCTCGACGAGGAACGCCGTGATGCCCTTCGTCTTCGACTCGGTGGAGGTGCGCGCGAAGACCACCACCAGGTCGGCGTGGTCGCCGCTCGTGATCCAGAGCTTGCTGCCGTCGAGCACGTACCCGCCCGCGCCGTCGGGGGCGGCCGCGCACCGCAGCCCGGCCGCGTCCGAGCCGCTCACCGCCTCGGACAGCGCGTACGCACCGAGCCACTCGCCCGACGCGAGTCGGGGCAGGTACCGGCGCTTCTGCTCCTCGGTCCCGTAGCGCAGCACCGCCGCCGTCGCGAGGCCCGAGTGGACCGAGATCGTGACCGCCGTCGAGGCGCAGGCCCGTGCGAGCTCGATCAGGACCACCGTGTTCGCCACCGAGCCGAGCCCGCCGCCGCCGTAGGCCTCCGGGACGGTGACGCCGGCCCAGCCTCCCTCGGCGCAGGCCCTCCACTGCTCCGCGACGAACACCTCGTCCGCGTCCGCCTTGGCGGCCTTCGGGGCGATCTCCCGCTCGGCGAACTCCCGCGCGCCGTCGCGCAGGGCCTGGATGTCCTCGGACAGCTCGAAGTCCACGCGGGATCCTCACTGCGGGGTTCCGGAGCCCCTGCCCCGGCCGCCACCCGAGGATAGGGGGGGGGACCGACCCTCCCTTGGGATTCCAGGGGGCGGCGGGGGCCGGGCCGCGGGACCGGGCGGATCCCCCGGCCCTGGCTTCCCGCAGTCCCGGCAGCCCCCAGCCCGGCCGCCTACTTCGCCGGCGCCGGCGGGTAGACGTAGAAGCCGCGGCCCGACTTCCGGCCGTACCAGCCCGCCGCGACCATCTTGCGCAGCAGGGGGCACGGACGGTACCGCGGGTCGCCGAGGCCCCCGTGGAGCACCTCGAGGATCGCGAGGCACGTGTCGAGGCCGATCAGGTCGGCGAGCGCCAAGGGGCCCATCGGGTGGTTCATCCCGAGCTTCATCACCTCGTCCACGGCCTCGGGGGTCGCGACCCCCTCCATGACGCAGGTGATCGCCTCGTTGATCATGGGCATCAGCACGCGGTTGCTGACGAAGCCCGGGTAGTCGTTCACCTCGACGGGCGTCTTGCCGAGCGCGGAGGAGGCCTCCTTCACCGCGGCGAAGGTCTCGTTCGACGTCTGGAGGCCGCGGATCAGCTCGACGAGCTTCATCACGGGGACCGGGTTCATGAAGTGCATGCCGACGAACCGGTCGGGGCGCTTCGTCGCGGCGGCGAGCAGGGTGATCGAGATGGACGAGGTGTTGGTCGCGAGGATCGCCGCGGGAGCGAGAACCGCGTCGAGGGCCTTGAACACCTCGACCTTCACCTTGAGGTCCTCGACGACGGCCTCGACGACGAGGTCGCACCCGGCGAGGTCGGAGAGGCCCGGGACCGTCGCGATGCGCGCGGACGCCGCCTTCGCGTCGGCCTCGGGCATCAGGCCCTTCTTGACCATCCGGCCGAGGGAGCCTTCGATGCCCGCCTTGGCCCCCCCGAGGGCCTGCGGGCGCGCGTCGGTCACGAGGACCGCCACCCCCGCCTGCGCGAACACCTGCGCGATGCCCGCGCCCATCTGCCCCGCGCCGACGACGCCGACCTTGCCGAACTTCATCGAAGCCTCCCTTGCGTGGGTCTGCGCGCCTGCGAGCGCTTGATGGCCTACATCCGCTCGATGGAGAGCGCCACCGCGTTGCCGCCGCCGAGGCAGAGCGTCGCGAGGCCCTTCTTGCCGCCGCGCGCCTCGAGGGCGTGGAGCAGCGTGACGAGGATGCGGCAGCCGCTCGCGCCGATGGGGTGGCCGAGGGCGACCGCGCCGCCGTTCACGTTCGTGCGCGCCGGGTCGAGGCTCAGCTCCTTGCCGACGGCGCAGGCGGCGCTGCTGAAGGCCTCGTTGCCCTCGACGAGGTCGTAGGCGTCCACGGGGATGCCGTTGCGCTTGACCAGGTTCGCTACGGCGTAGATCGGGGCCATCATGACCCACTTGGGCTCGGTGCCGCCCGTGGCGTAGCCCGTGATGCGGGCGAGGGGCTT
>JAYTCP010000202.1:0-4502 GCA_043736435.1 Planctomycetia bacterium
GTGGCGTTTGGCGCTCGCGTACGTCCAAGCCGAGACCGGCCGCCTGCCCGAGGCCGTCGTCACGCTGGAGACCGCCTCGACCCTGGGCGATCTCGACGCCGACGCCTGGTCGCTGCTGGCGAACGGGTACTTCCTCGCACAGGAGGACGCCCGCCGCGAGCGGGCCCTCGTGCGCGCACTCGAAGCCGTCCCGGAGTGGCAGCTGAACAACCGCCTCTGGCAGGAGGCGAGCCGGCTCGAGCGCAGCGGGCCCGGCGTGCCCGCGGAGCTCGACCCGGACGCCCTGCGCGTGCTGCGCGTCTATCTGCGCACCGCGGGGAGCCCGGCCCAAGCTCTGTCGCACCCGGAGCGCATGTACCGCACGACGAAGGACTTCCGCCTCCTCGAGAGCCTGGCCGACGGCGTCGTGGGCCACTCGCCCGAGGCGGTCTACGAGTTCGTCGGCCGCGTGGGGAGCGTCGTGAACGGGATCCACGAGGAGGCGACGTGCCAGGCGCTCACGGAGCGGCTGACCTCGGTCCTCTCGACCGTTCGGGACCCCACCGACCGGCGCGGACTCCTCCTCGTGCTCGCCGCCGTCGAGCGGCGCGCGGCGCAGGTCCCGAAGGCCGACCCGGCCCACGGGGCGGCGGCGGTCGCCGCACTGTCCCGCGCGTTCGAGGGAGCCTTCGTGGACGGCGAGCGCCGGCTGTACGCCGCCCACCTCGCCTCGCTCGGACTTCCCCCCGAGCCCGCGCTGGCCGCGAAGCAGCTCGAGCAGCTCGAGTCGCTCGTCGCCGACGCCGAGACACCGCGCGAGCGGCTCGCGCTCGGCTCCTCCCTCGCGCAGGCGCTCTGGATGCACAAGCGGGGCGCGCAGGCCACGGATCGGCTGTGGTCATGGCTCGTCGCGGCCCGCGAGGCCGCCGGGGGCGCGCCCCTGCCCGAGCTCGAGGGCCCCTACGAGACGCTGCTCGGCTGGTGGTCCTCGCTCGGCCGTTGGCGGCTCGCGGAGTCCCGGCTGCTCGAGGACCTCGACCACGAGCCGCGGATCGGCGTGAAGGACCGCCTGCGCCTTCGTCTCCATCATCTGTACGTGGGCGCGCTGAAGGCGAACGGGGCCGTGAGCCTCGGCGGCGGGGAAGAGCTCCTCCGCGGCGCCCGCGCCGCCATGGAGAAGTCCCTGCTCGAAGGCCCCGCGAGCGAGCTCGCCACGCGGCTCGAGCTTCACGCCTCCCTCCATCGGGCGGCGGTCGACTCGAAGTCCTACGACGCGGCCCGTGCCGAGTACGAGGCCTTCGCCCGCGACCGCGTGGGCGCGATCCTCGACCGGCTGCCCCTCGAGGCGACGCAGCTCCTCCAGCAGGTCCTATCCCGCCTGGACGACCTGCGCGGGCCCCTGCCGCCGCTCGCGATCGCGATCGGGCGCATCGAGCGCGAGGCCGCCTGGCTCGCCCGCATCGGCGTCGACACGTGGTCGCGCCTGGGCGGCTCCATGGCCTGGTGGCGGCACAAGGCGGGGCGCATCGGCGACCTCGAGCCGAGGCTCCTCCCGATCGTCCTGCGGCACCTCGAGCAGGACCTCTCGGCCGGGTCGTCCTGGCCGGCCCAGGGCTTCTGCCACCGCAACCAGAACACCTTCTGGAGCGAGCACAAGACCGACTTCGCCGCGGTCGCGGCGCGGGTCGCCGAGGTGAACGCCAACCGCCCCTCCATCGCGCTCACGGCGGCCCAGTACCAGCGCGACGGCCTCGACCTCCACCGGGAGTCGATCGACACCCTGACCATGGTCCTCGCCCACGGGAAGGACCCCGTGGACGTGCGCCGCACGCTCGCGCGATGGCTGCGCGAAGACGGACGCTTCGCCGAAGCGCTGCCCCACGTCGAGCGCTGGCTCCGCGAAGAGCCGGGCGACGTCACCGCCGTCGTGCTCGCCGCGGCGGTCTACCACGGGCTCGGCCGCGACGCCGACGCCCTGAAGGCGCTCGAAGCCGCGGTCGAGCGCTGGAAGTCCCGCAAGGAGTGGCAGATGTACCTGGCGTCCCAGGTCGCCCAGGCCGCGTACGAGGCGAAGCAGCCGAGGGCGGCGGCCACATGGATCGACGACGCGATCCGGATGCGCCGCGAGGCGGGGGGCCGCGGGGGAGAGGACGCCCAGCTCTCGGGCTGGTACCAGCTCCTCGCCCGCGCCCGGTCTGGCCTCGGCGAGACCGACGCCGCGGTGAAGGCCGCGGCGGCCGCCATCGTCGCGCGGGGCGGGTCCACGGAGTCGAGGCAGGAGGCCATGGCCGCACTGGTCCAGGTCCTCTCCGAAGCGAAGGACCTCGACGCGTGGGCGACGGCCTACGAGGCCGAGGTGGCCGCGTCGGGCCTCGACGCCCCGACGATCCGCAAGGCCGTCGCGGGCATCTACCGGCAGCGCGGCCGCAACGACCGCGCGATCGCGTGGGCCCGCGCGGCCCGCGATCTGGAACCCGGTGACGCCGAGGTGCACGCGCTGCTGCTCGGCGCGCTCGACGCGACGGGCGACGCCGCCGGGGCCCTCGAGGCCCTCCTCGCCTCGCTCCGCATGGCCCCCAAGAACCTCGCCGCCTATCCCGATCTCGCGGCGCGTTTCGCCCGCGCGGGCGACGAGGCGTCGGCGGAACGGGCGCGCACGAACCTCGTGGAGGCCATGCCCTCCGAGCCCGACGGCTGGCGCGAGCTCGCAAAGCTCCGCGCCGCGGCGAACCGCCACGACCTCGCGGCGGGGCTCTGGCTGCGCGTCACGGGGATCCGCCCCAACGAGCCCGACGGATGGCTGTCCCTCGTGGGGGAGCGCCTGGAGGCCGGCGACAAGGACGGCGCCCGCGCGGCCCTCGACCACGTCGACAAGACGACGTGGGACGAACGGTTCGGCGACGTCCGCTCGAGGGCCAGCCAGCTCAGGAGCCGACTGCGCTGACCCGCGACGCCGCACGCGTCCACGTCGCGACGGGCCCCACGAGGATCCCGGCCATCCGTTCGGCGGCGGCGGGGTCGACGCGCATCTCGGCGAACGGCGTGAACTCGGCGACGAGCAGGTCGCGCCGGATCTCGAAGCAGAGCGTGCGCCCGGGAAAGCGCGCCGCGTGGACGGCCGCGATCGTGCTGGGCTGTAGGTTGTAGGCGTGGTCCTCGGCGGAGGCGATCCCGGCCCGGGCGAAGGCCGCGTGCAGGGCCGCGACCACGCCCTCGTCGGCGAGGCGTCGTCCCTCCGGGTCCCGCGTGATGAAGTCCACCTCGGGCCGGAGGGGCCATCGACCGACGACCTCGGGGCGGTACGCCTCGCGGAGGCTCGCGACGATGCGGTCGTCCACGGCAACGTCCACGGTGCGCGGCGCGTACGTGTGGACGAACAGGGCGATCCCCCGCGCCCCCAAGACCGTCTCCACGGCGTGCGTCACGAGCGCCCGGTACGCCGCGTACCGCTCGAGGAGGAGCTTGCGGTCCGCGGGATGGGTCACCCACGGCATCAGCCCCGGCGTCATGGCCCCCGCGACCGACGGCGCCCCCACCGCGTCGGGCGCGATCACGCGGTTGCAGTCGACGAACGTCCGGGGGAGGCGGCACCGCACCACGAGGGCGGTGCGCGTCGGGTCGTCCGCGACGAGTCGCGCGGCGAGGCGCTCGGCGACCTCGGGCGCGCCGACGTCCGTGTTCACGAAGAAGAAGTCGCGGAGGTCGTCGGCGTAGGAGCCGACGAGGTCGGCGCGCAGCGACGTGAAGTGCTCGGCCTTCGTGGCGCCGTGGGGCACCTCGAGGAGGACGTCCGGCGCCGCGTCGGCCGGTGCGCGCGCGCCGCGAACCCAGACGACGTCGCAGACGCGCGGGATCGAGCGGAGGGGCTGGGGCATGGTGGGGTCATCGTAGGCGCGAACGTTCGGCGAGCCTCGGACGGGGGGACACGACCGCGCCGAGGAGTCGGGGGGCGGCGGGGGCCGGGCCGACTCCCCCGCTCGAACGAGCGAGGCTCCGTCAGTCGGCCTCCTGGGCGGCGCGGATCGCGGCGATCCGGTCGAGCGCGAAGGGGTGACTCTCCCCGGTGCCGACCTCGACCGCATCGAGCCAGACCCGTCGCTTCTCGCGATAGACCTCCAAGGGGAGGATCACGCGGGCCTTCTTCTCGCCCACTCCATCGACGTACATGATCTCCACGACCGTCTCGTCGTCCGCGGCCGCGGCCTCGAGGACCCCCTCCAGACGCCCGATCGCGAACGTCTGCCAGTCGTTCGACAGCCCGAGGGACCGACCTCCCGACCCGGTTGCGACGGGGCCCCCGGCCGTGGTGAGCTCCCGCCGCTCGTCCTCCTCGTCGCTGCCAGCGTCGGAGGACTCCGGGCCGCCGGGCAGCAGGCCCAACTCGACGCACATCTTGTCGAGGAAGGCCACCATCGACCGGAGGGAGAATGTCTCCTCGACCAGGTCGAGCGACTCGGCATCCAGGGCCAGCATCACCTCGAGCAGGTCGGGTCGAGCGACGAGCACGCTCTCCGTCCTCGGCC
>JAYTCP010000203.1:0-10560 GCA_043736435.1 Planctomycetia bacterium
GGCGTTCGCGCACGATGCGGTCGAGCAGCGCCGTGGCGTCGGCGAACACCTTGCGGGCGGCGTCGCCGAGGCGGGCGTCGGAGAGGATCGCGGGGTAGCGGCCCTTGAGCTCCCAGGCCTGGAAGAACGGGGTCCAGTCGACGTAGGGCAGGAGGTCGTCGAGCGGGTGGTCGGCGAGCACCCGGATGCCCGGCTCCCGCGGGCGCTCGGGCCCCTCGGGGGACGTCTCGAGGTGGAAGGCGCGCCCGCGGGCCACCGCGAGGGGCAGGAGGTTCTGGGCGGCGCGGCGGGCCTTGTGCTCGGACCGGAGCCGGTCCTGGTCGGTCGCCACCTCGGCCGCGAACGCGGCGCGCGTCTCGAGGGAGGCCAGCCGCCCCGCGGCCCCCACCACGCGCGAGGCGTCGAGGACGTGCACCACGGGCCCGGACGGGCGGGAGGGCGCGATCTTGACCGCCGTGTGCGCGGGGCTCGTCGTCGCGCCGCCGATCAGGACCGGGCGGGCGTCGCCGAGGCGCTCGAGCTCGGAGGCGACGTGGACCATCTCGTCGAGCGACGGGGTGATGAGGCCCGACAGCCCGATCAGGTCCGCCCCCCACTCCTTCGCCCGCGCGAGGATGCGGTCGCACGGCACCATCACGCCGAGGTCCTCGACCTCCCAGTCGTTGCACGCGAGCACCACCCCCACGATGTTCTTGCCGATGTCGTGGACGTCGCCCTTGACCGTCGCGAGCAGGATCTTCCTCCGCACCTCGACGCGGGCCGCCTTCGCGCGCTCCGCCTCCATGAAGGGCGTGAGGTGCGCGACCGCGCGCTTCATCACGCGGGCGCTCTTGACCACCTGCGGCAGGAACATCTTCCCGGCGCCGAACAGGTCGCCCACGATCCGCATGCCCGCCATGAGCGGGCCCTCGATCACGTCGAGGGGGCGCGCCGCCGTGAGCCGCGCCTCCTCCACGTCCGTCTCGACGTGGTCGGCGATGCCGTGGACGAGCGCGTGGGCGAGCCGGTCGGCCACGGGACCCCGCCGCCAGGCGTCGTCCTTCACCGTCTCGCGCTTCCCGCCCTTCGTGCGGTCGGCGTACGCGATCAGGCGCTCGGTCGCGTCCTTGCGGCGCGCGAGGATCACGTCCTCGACGAGCTCGAGGAGGTCCTTGGGGATCTCCTCGTACACCGCGAGCTGGCCCGCGTTCACGATCGCCATGTCGAGGCCCGCGCGGATCGCGTGCCACAGGAAGACCGAGTGCATCGCCTCGCGCACGGGGCCGTTCCCGCGGAACGAGAACGAGACGTTGCTGATCCCGCCGCTCGTCCGGGCGCCCGGCAGCGTCGCCTTGATCTCGCGGACCGCCTCGATGAACTCGACGGCGTACCGGTCGTGCTCCTCGATCCCCGTGGCCACCGTCAGGACGTTCGGGTCGAAGACGAGGTCGCCGGGCGGGAACCCGGCCACGTCCACGAGGAGCCGGTACGCGCGGCGGCAGACCTCCACCTTCCGGTCGCGGTCCGCGGCCTGCCCCTTCTCGTCGAAGGCCATGACGACGGCCGCGGCGCCGTGCCGACGCAGGATGCGGGCCTGGCGCAGGAGCTCCGCCTCGCCCTCCTTCAGGCTGATCGAGTTCACCACGCACTTGCCCTGCGCGCACTTGAGCCCCGCCTCCAGCACGGAGAAGCGGCTGCTGTCGATCATGATCGGCACGCGGGCCACGTCCGGCTCGGAGGCGACGAGCCGGAGGAACCTCGTCATGGCGGTGGGCCCGTCGATCATCGCCTCGTCGAAGTTCACGTCGATCAGGTTGGCGCCGGCGGACACCTGCTGCCGCGCCACCGCGACGGCGGCCTCGTAGTCGCCCGCGCGGACGAGCGACGCGAACCGGGGCGAGCCCGTGACGTTCGTGCGCTCCCCCACCACGGCGAAGAAGCCGCCGGCTTCCAGGGTCAGGGGCTCGAGCCCCGAGAGCCGCAGCACGTTCGGGTCGCGCGGGGGCGGGACCGGCCGCGGCGGCATGCCGTGGACGGCCGCGACGAGGGCCCGGATGTGGTCGGGGGTCGTCCCGCAGCACCCGCCCACCACGTTCAGCCAGCCGCGGGCCGCGAAGCCCCGCAGGTCGGCCGCGAGACGCTCGGGAGTCTCGTCGTAGCCGCCGAACGCGTTCGGCAGCCCCGCGTTCGGGTAGCAGAGGATCGCCGTGTCCGCGATCCGCGCGAGCTCCTCGACGTGCGGCGCCATCTCCTTCGCGCCGAGCGCGCAGTTGATGCCGACGGCCTGGGGGCGCGCGTGGGCCACCGAGTTCCAGAACGCCTCGACGGTCTGGCCCGACAGCGTGCGCCCCGACGCGTCCGTGATCGTCACCGAGATCCACACGGGGGGCCGGTCGGCGCGGGGCACGCCCTCGAGGGCCTCCTCGATCGCGACGAGGCAGGCCTTCAGGTTCAGCGTGTCGAACGAGGTCTCGGGCAGGAGCAGGTCGACTCCGCCCTCGAGGAGGCCCTCCACCTGCTCGCGGTACGCGACGACGAGCTCGTCGAACGTGACCGCGCGGAAGGCCGGGTCCTCCACCTTCGGCGACATGGACGCGGTCCGGTTCGTCGGCCCGATGGACCCCGCGACGAAGCGCGGCCGCGAGGGATCCTCCGCCGTCACGCGGTCCGCGGCGCGGCGGGCGATGCGGGCCGCCTCCACGTTCATCTCGCGCACGACGTCCTCGAGGCCGTAGTCCGCCTGGGCGATCCGCGTGGCGGTGAACGAGTCGGTCTCGACCACGTCGGCGCCCGCGCGCAGGTACGCCTCGTGGATCTCCTCGATGGCCTGCGGCTGCGTGAGCACGAGCAGGTCGGTGTTCCCCTTCACGTCCCGGCCGTGCGCGGCGAAGCGCCCGCCCCGCCAGGCCGCCTCGTCGAAGCGCCGGGCCTGGACCATGGTGCCCATGCCCCCGTCGAGGACGACGATGCGGGACGCGAGGAGGCCCTCGAGCTGGCGGCGGCGGTGGGCGGCGGTCGGGGTCACGGAACCTCAGGGGGCGGCGGGGGGTCACCCCGCAGGTGAACGGGCGGCGGGGGACGGACGCCGACGGCCGAGAGGAAGCGCTCCGCGGCCTCCACGCGCCCGAAGGGCAGGCTCAGCTGGAAGCCCTGGACGCGGTCGCGGATCCGCTCGGCCATCTCGACGGCGATCTCGGCGCCCACGCGCCGCTGGCCGTCCGCGTCGGGCACGGCGGCCAGGCGCGCGCGGACCGCGTCCGGCACGCTCACGCCCGGCACCTCGGTCGCCAGGAACTCCGCGTTCCGCACGCTCTGGAGCGGCCAGATCCCCGCGAGGATCGGGATGGACCGCCCGCCGGGGATGCGGTCGAGGAAGCGGAAGAGCGCGTCCGCGTCGAAGACGGGCTGCGTGATCGCGTACTCGGCGCCGGCGTCCACCTTCCAGCGCCAGCGCTCGATCTCGCGATCGAGGTTCGTCGCCGTGGGGTTGAGGCCCACGCCGAGCACGAAGCCCGCCGAGGGACCCGTGACGTTGCCCGCGAGGTCCTGCCCGCGATTGAGCCGCGACGCCACGTTCACGAGCCCGATGGCGTCCAGGTCGAACACCGCCGTGGCCTCGGGGTAGTCGCCGAGGATGGGCGGATCGCCCGTGATGAGGAGGAGGTTGCGCACGCCGAGCGCCGACGCGCCGAGGAGGTCGGCCTGGAGGCCCAGCAGGTTGCGGTCCCGGCAGCAGGTGTGGAGCACCGCCTCGACGCCGGCCTCGCGCTGGATGCGCACCGCCAGCGCGAGGGGGCTCATCTTCGCCGCGGCGCGGGCGCCGTCGGGGATGTTGATCGCGGTGATGCCGAGCGCCGCGCAGCGCTTCGCCTTCGAGAGCACGGGCTCGAGGTCGCATCCGCGGGGCGGGAGGAGCTCGACGAGGATCGGGAACGTGCCGCTCGCCAGCGCGCGTCCGAACGCGCTGCGCTCCGCGAGGGGCGGCGGCGTCACGCCCGGGGCGGGTGCCGAGGCCGGGACCGCGCCCGTCCCCGCGGGCGCGGGGGACGGAGCGACCGGCGCACCGACGGCGACGGCCTTCCCGCGGCGCACGGCCTTCGCGAGCGCCCGGATGTGGTCGGGCGTGGTGCCGCAGCAGCCGCCGAGCAGGGACGCGCCGACCTCGAGGAAGCGCCGCGCCGACTTCTCGAGGTAGTCGGGCGTGCACAGGAACATCGTGCGCCCATCCACCTCGCGGGGCGGGCCCGCGTTCGGCTGGACGGACAGGGGCTTCTTCGTGACCGTGCGCAGGCGCTCGAGCACTCCCAGCATGACCTGCGGCCCGACCGAGCAGTTCACGCCGATGACGTCGGCCCCCCACGCGTCGAGGCGCGCGCCGAAGTCCTCCGGGCGCGTGCCGTAGAGGCCGACGCCTTCGCGATCGACGGTCATCTGCGCGACGACCGGCAGCCCCGGCGCCTCGGCCTTGCAGGCCCGGAGAGCGGCGTGGATCTCGGTGAGGTCGCCGAAGGTCTCGAGGATGAACCCATCGACGTCGCCTGCGAGGAGCGCGCGCGCCTGGCGCCGGTAGAAGCCCTCGGCCTCCTCGAGGCTCGTCGGGCCCCAGGGCTCCATGCGGATCCCGAGCGGGCCCATGGCGCCGAGGACCACCGCGGTGTCGCCCGCGACGCTGCGCGCGATCTGCGCGGCGCGGAGGTTGATCTCCTCGGTCTTGTCCTCGAGGCCGTGCCGGCCGAGCTTCACCGGGTTCGCCCCGAACGAGTTCGTCTCGAGCACCTCGGCGCCCGCACGCAGGTACTCGCGGTGGACGGCCTCGACCAGCTCGGGGGAGGTGAGGTTCACCTCGTCGTAGGAGCGGTTGATGTAGACGCCCTTCGCGTACAGCATCGTGCCCATGGCGCCGTCGGCGACGACGGGACCGGCGGCGAGGCGGGCGAGGAGGTCGCGGCCGGCGCGGGGGCGGGGAGCAGGCGTGTTCGAGGTCATGGCGGGGCGGAAGGTCCGCGGCGCGCCATCGATCCGGTCAGGCGGGAGGAGACCCCGCGGAGGAATGCCCCGCGGCCCGGCGCCCGCGGCTCGTTCAGAGCGCGGACGGAGCTGCGGAGCCTCTCATCTGTCCCGGCGCGCCGGTGGGCGCGCGGGGGGGAGTTGGCACCGAGCCGGGTCGCCGAGCCGACCTGGGGGTTGCCAAGGTTTCGAAGGGCCGATCCCTCCACCTTTCTGGATGAAAGCGTCGCCGGTCGGGAGAAAGAGCCGGGGCATGCTACCCCGGAAGTCGTTCCGTTTCCGCCTTGCGCGCGGGGCCGCGATCTCGGTCACGTCCCCCGCCGCCCCCGGGATCCTCGCCAGGTGGCCGCCCCACGCCCGTTCAGGCGCGGAGGCTCGGGAGGTAGTAGAGGACGCCGTAGAGATGCCACGCGGTCAGGACCAGGTAGCCGAGGACGGCGACCCAGAGGCAGAGGCGGCCGAGGGACCAGTTCTTGTGCAGCCCCAGGAACATCGCGCCCACCACGGTCACGACCGTCTTGAGGAGCACGAAGGGCGTGTTCCCGAGCGTGAGCGCGGCACGCATGACCGGGTTGGCCTCGGTGCCCCCGAGGGAGAGCTCGTACAGCGTGAAGGCGGCGTCGCAGAGGGAGAGGACCGCGACGATCCCGATGGCCCAGATCGTCTTCGCGCCCGGGTGGTCGACGTAGACCTCTTCGGTCTCGCCCTCGCGGCGGCCGCCAAGCCGGCGCCCTCGGAACAGGAACCGCGAGAGCATCGGAGTGGGCCGGCGCCGCCGGTCGGGACGGTTGCGCCCCGCCTCCTGCTCGTCGGGCTTCGGGGAGAGCGCGGAGGACGGGGCCGGCGTCATCGGTCCGAGGATAGCCCTGCCCCGAAGGATCCGCGAAGAACGGGGCCCCGGGTCAGGCGCCTCGGTTGCGGATCATGCGGAGGAGGGCGTCCGCCTCGGCCCGGGCATCGGGATGGAGGCGCATGCGGGCGGCCTGAAGAGCCGGGACCGCCGAGCCCCCCGCGGTGAAGTAGACCGCCTGGAGGAGCATCGCCCGCTCGGCGGGCGGGGTGTCGCGGCCGAGGGGCGCCAGGAGGGCCGCCATCCCCGCGGGATCGAGCCGCCCCAGCGGAGCCCCGCGGAGCGCGTCGACGAAGATCCCGCGGCGGGGCCCCGCGAGGCCCGCGGCGAGCTCGGCCTGGCCGGGCGCCCCCAGGTCGAAGAGCGCCGAGACGAGTCCGCCCGCGGAGGGATCGCGCGGATCCTCGGCCCAGCCGCGCACCGACGCGGCGAACGCCGCGAGGCGATCCGGCGGGATGCGCGCCGTGCCCGACAGGGAGGCGACCACGAGGAAGATGAGCTCGCGACGGAGCCGCGGCCTCATCGGCGCCGAGGCGGGATCGGCGTACCACCGTTCGAGCACGTCGACGTAGCGCGGATCGCGGGAGCGCCGGATCAGGAAGAGCGCCAGCTCGGGCTCGCGGGGCTGCGCGCTGCGCAGCAAGACCTCGAGTCGCGGCGCTGGGTCGCCGCCCCGGACGACGATGCCGTCGTGCACGACTGCGTACGTCGCCCTCCATGCCGGCAGGGTGGGCATGGCTGCGAACAGCCGCACCAGCAGGTCCCGCGCCTCCGGCGACTCGTCGACGCGCAGGGCCTCGGCGAGGTCGACGACCTCGGCGGGGTCCGCCTTGTCGAGCTCGGGGAGGTTGTTCAGAAGGGCCCCGGCCCGCGTGCGCACCGCCTCGCGATCGGTGCCCGCGCGCAGGCGCAGCTTCGCGAGCACGCGGGCCGCGGACGCGCGCAGGAGCGGATCCCCGGACGCCGCCTCGGCGTGGATCGCAGCCGTCGCCGTGGGGCGCCCGCGCAGGGCGAGCAAGGCGTGAGACTCGGCGGTCGCGCGACGGCCGTCGGTCAGGAAGTGCGCGCGGGCGAGCACGGCCATGCGGTCGGGATCGATGCGCGGGAGGGCCTGCCCACGGACGGCCACGGGGTCGGGTGCGCGGGGCCCCGAGCCGTCGGTCAACAGCCCCCACCACGCGAGGACGTCGTCGAAGGGGCCTCCGTGGGCCTGCTCGAGCAGGTTCGGCAAGGAGTTCCAGACCGAGGATCCCTCGCCCCCGTCCACGGGCAGCCGTCCGTACGCGAACCGCGCGGCCACGGCCGCGGCGCTGGGCCCCATGCTCACGAGCGTCTTCATCAGGGCGGGCGCGATCATGCGGTCGGCCGCGTCGCGGCGCAGGGCCTCGAGCAGGACGGCGACGTCCTCGGGCGCCCGCAGCGCCGAGAACACGCCGGCGGCCAGGCGGCGCAGGGTCACCTCCCCCTGCTGGAGGGCGGGTGCAGCCCAGGCGCGCGCCACCTGGGGGCGATCGGGGCCGATCTGGATGAGCACGCCGAGGATCCCGTGCCAGGCGTTCGTGTCGCCCGAGGACGTGACCCGCTCGCGCAGGCCTTCGTCCGCCAGGCGTTCGAGGGTGGCCTCGCGCACGTCCACGAGGCCCTTCTGGGCGTCCACGAGCAGGTTCTGGTGGTAGTGCGGGATCCCGAGGCTCGGGCCGTCGGGGCCGAGCAGCAGGCGGTCGAGCCAGTACGCGGCGCGCGCGGCGGCGCTTTGGGGCGCGTCGGCGTCGCCGACCGCGGGCCCCACGAGGAATGCGGCCATCGTCACGGCGACGCCGATGCGAAGTGCCGTCCGCCGTGCGGCGACGGCGAGCCGGCCCCACCGCTCCGGGCGGCGCACCGAAGGGCACTCCATGGGGAGACCGGGGGCGGGCGTGGAGGGAGGGCAGGCGTCTCGCGTGGCACCGGGGCCGGATCTCATCGAGCCATCCTCGTCGCCGAAGGCCGTCGGCGCCACGGTCCGTGCCCTGCGAAGCATGCGCGCCCGCGCGCCCCATGCGACATTCTACCCGCTCCTGCGCGCCCCCATGGGTACCTCCTCCCTCCCCACCTTCGCCGCCCACCACGACCCCGCCGCGGCGGCGGCCGCGGCCGTGACGCCGGGTCAGGTGGGAGCGCCGCTCGGCCGACCCCTGGGCCCCGTCCGCATCGGGCCCCTCGTCATCGACCCGCCGCTGTTCCTCGCGCCCATGGCGGGCTTCACGAACATCGCCTTCCGCCGGATCGCCCGGCGGCTCGGGTGCGGGATGACCGCCACCGAGATGGTGATGGCCGAGGGGATCGTGCGCGGCCACCCCCGCACCCTCGAGCTCGCCCAGCTCTGCGTGGAAGAGCGTCCCGGCGCCGTCCAGATCGCGGGGGGCGATCCCGCGGTCATGGGCGAGGCCGCGGCGCGGCTCGTCGATCTCGGCGCGGACGTGATCGACGTGAACATGGGCTGCCCCGTGCGCAAGATCGTGGAGCGCTGCGCCGGCTCGGCGCTGCTCCGCGACCCGTCGCTGGCCGCCGCGGTCGTCGCGGGCATCACGCGCCGCGTGAAGGTGCCCGTCACCGTGAAGGTGCGGGCCGGGTGGGACGACCACCGCCAGTGCATCGACGTCGCCAGGGCGCTCGAGGCCGCGGGGGCCGCGGCCCTGTCCGTCCACGGGCGCACCCGGGAGCAGCAGTACTCGGGGCGCGCGAGCCGCGACGCGATCCGGGCCGTGAAGGAGGCCGTGCGCATCCCCGTGATCGGGAACGGCGACGTCACGAAGCCCCAGGACGTGATCGACATGGTCCGCGAGACGGGCGTGGACGGCGTGATGATCGGCCGCGCGGCGCTCTGGGATCCGTGGATCTTCGCCGAGTCGGCCCGCGCGCTCCGCGAGGGCGCCGTCGGCCCGCCCCCCACGCCGGCGGAGCGCAAGGCCGTGCTCGTCGAGTACTTCACCGACACCGCGGCGATCCGCGGCGAACGGGGCGCGGTCCTCTCCATGCGGAAGTTCGCGAGCCTTTACCTGCGGGGCTTCGCGGGCGCCCGGCGCCTGCGCCAGCACATCCAGTCGATGGAGACGCGCGAGGACTTCTTCGCCGTGATCGACGGCGTCTTCGAGGCGGGCGCGGTCATGCCCGACCTGAGCGGCGTCGAGGAGTAGCAAGACCCGGCGATCCCCGCGACCCGTGGGTCACACGGCCGCGGTCGATACGTCCCCGGCCCCGCCTCCTACGCCTTTCGGCTCTCGGAGAGGAGGCCGACGGCGCGCCAGAGGCGGGCGATCGCGATCCGGACGTCCGCCGCCGCGCGCCCTTCGCGCGTCACGCCCTGGGTGACGATGTCGTTCTTCTGGAGCACGAGGAACGGCGTGCTCGCCCCGTTCCTCTCCTTGAGCTGCTCGCCCGCGAGGGCCTCGCGGGCGGCCGCGATCTCCCCGCGGGCCGCCTCGCTCCGCGCGCGGGCCGTGGCGAGGTCGCGCAGGGCGGCTCGGACCTCGGCCACGATCCGGTTCTCGAGGTCCTGCTGGCGCACCGCCGCCTGGCTGCGGATCCACTGGGCGATCCGCAGCTTCGCGTGGGCCGAGCGTCGACCGACGTACATCTCGAACGCGAGGCCGACGCTTCCGGACAGGCCCTGCCCCCGCGCCGTCTCGCCGAACGCGCTGAACAGGCCGTCATGGAGGCCGTTCGACGACAGGCGCGCGACCAGGTCGAGCTGGGGGTGCAGCCCGTCGCCGGCGACCTCGACGTCGATGTCCCGGTTGTCGAGGTCGGCCAGGGCCGCGAGGAGGTCGGGGCGTCCTCGCAGCGCCTGGGCGACGTAGCGGTCCTCGTCCCGCGGGTCGACGCGGTCCGCGGGCGGCACCGTGCGCAGGTCGTCCACGGGGACGAGGACGGG
This sequence comes from Planctomycetia bacterium, assembly GCA_043736435.1. GTDB lineage: Bacteria > Planctomycetota > PLA2 > PLA2 > JAEUHO01 > JAYTCP01. The sequence continues at coordinate 9,750 of JAYTCP010000203.1, forward strand.
CAGGTCGCGGGGGGTGCCGTCGAACGGGAGGATCAGCTGGCGCAGGGCGTCCTCGGCCTCGCCGGTGGCCCCCTCCGCGCCGATGCGCTCGCCACGGCGGGCCTCGACCCCCGCGCGCGCGTCCGCCATGTCGAGCGACGTGGCGACCTGCGCGTCGAAGCGCACCTTCGTGAGGTCGAGCAGCTCGGCGGCGACGTTCTCCGCCGTCCGGCGGGAGGATTCCTGCTCGCGCGCGAACGCCAGGTTCCAGTACGCGGTCTCGATCCGCAGGAGGACCTGGTCCCTCACGGCGCGCAGCGCCTGGTCGGCCACGCGCGCGCCGTTGCGTGCGCGGCGGACGTCGGCCAGCACGACGTCGCCTGCCCCGCGGAGGAGCGGCTTCGTCCACTCGACGGCGACGCCCCCGAGGAAGCTCGGGTCGCGGCGGGTCAGTGCGTCGTTCGACGTGAGGCGATCCGCCTCGAAGACGACCGAGAGCCGGCTGCCGTCCCTCAGCCTGCGGGACGCCCCCCCCTGGATGGTCAGGTCGTCGGCCTGGACCACGTCCCCCGTGAACACGTTGTTCGGCAGCGTCTCGGCCCGTCCCGCGCCAAACGTCGCGGTGAGCAGGGTGTCGAAGCTCCCCTCGGCCACGGTGATGGCCGCGCACGCGATCGAGGGGTCGAACGCGGCGGCCTGGAGCTCGAGGTTGCGGGCGCGCCCGAGGGCGAGGGCCTCGGCGAGCCGCAGGCGCAGCTCCTTGCGGCCGCGGGCGGGGAGCAGGTCCGCGCCCGAGGGGGCGGGGACCGACGCGCCGGGCGACGGTGCGGAC
>JAYTCP010000204.1:0-2283 GCA_043736435.1 Planctomycetia bacterium
CGAACGCGGGGCCGCCCTCGATGCCTACGTGGCACGTGATGCACCGGTCGACGCGGGAGAGGGCCTCGATGCGGACCTGCGCGAGCCCCGTGGGCAGCCCGGCGGCCTTCTCGGCGCCCAGGCGGGCCGTGACCGTCTCGCGGGCCTCCCGCTGCGCGGCCTTCCACGGAGGGCTCGCCTCGCGCGCGAACGCGATCGCGAGCGCGAGCAGGGAGGCGAGGGAGACGCCGAGGAGGACGCGTCGATCGGGGGTGGGGTCGAAGGCGTGGGGCATGGATCACACCCCCGACGGGGCCGTGGAGCCCGCGTTCCCGGGTGAGACCAGGTGCCAGTACGGCCCGCGGAAGAAGGTGCCGATCACGCCCAGGACGACGATCCCCGCGAGGATCGCGAGGAACACGATGATCTGCCGGCGACGGGACGGATGCATCCAGACGCCGGCGGCCTCCTTGGGGCTGCGATCGATGAAGGGCCAGGCGGCGAGAAGGCCGAACAGCAGCCCCGGGAGCACCACGCCGCCGAAGAACGCCCCGTCCACCTGGAACGAGCCGATCTTGAACGTCAGGTCGCTGACGAGCTCCTGGAGCCAGAGGAAGTACCAGGGGGCCTTCGCGGGGTTGGGCGTCACCGCAGCGTTCGCCGCCTGCTCGAGCGGCGCGTGCACGAAGAGCCCGAGCAGACTCGAAGCCGCCAGGGTGCCGAGGAGGACCGTCCCGGTGCGACGCACGCCGTGCGGGACGGCGGTGACGGACTCGGCGTCGAGGAGCGCCGCCGGCGAGATCGACGAGACCGTGCCGCCGCGCGTCGCGCCGAGGATCGAGTACGACTTGCCGGGCGCGGGGGGCCCGGCGACCGCCTTCGCGCGCACCTGGTCGACGACGCGGTCGCTGACGGCGAGGCCGCCGTCCTTGCGGATCCGCCAGAGGTGGTAGGAGACGAGCAGCGCGGTGATGGCGGGAAGGACGAAGACGTGCAGCGCGTAGAAGCGGACGAGCGTGGGCTCGCCGACGACGGCCCCGCCGACCATCAGGCGGCGGAGGTCCTCCCCCACGCCCGGGACCGACCCGGCGATGCGCGTGCCGACGGTGACGGCCCAGAAGGCAAGCTGGTCCCACGGCAGCAGGTAGCCCGTGAAGGACAGCCCGAGCGTCGTGCCGAGGAGGCCGAGGCCCACGAACCAGTTGAGCGGACGGGAGGACCCCGGCGCCCCCTCCTTCTTGTACGCGCCCGTGAGGAACACGCGGATCAGGTGGAGCACGACGGAGACCACCATCAGGTGCGCCGCGGCGCGGTGGGTCGCGCGGATCCAGCGCCCGAAGGGGACGACGGCCTCGAGGTCCTCGATCGATGCGTAGGCGCGCTCCACGCTCGGCACGTAGAAGAACATGAGCACGCCGCCCGTGCCGGTCAGGACGAGCAGGAGGCCCAGGCTGACCGTGCCGAGCCAGCCCGTGGCGCGCCACGAGAACGCGGACTTCGTCATCCGCGCGGGGAGCGGGTGGAGCAGGAAGCTCTGGACCACCGAGTCGGAGGACTCGCGCGGGGTCCGGGGCCGCCAGGGGCGGATCAGGCGCTCGAGCGGACGGGGCAGGTCGCGGCTCATCCGCCCTCCACCACGAGGGCGGCGTCGGGGCCCACGTCGCCCGCGAGATCGACGACGAGATTGCCGTCGGGGCCCAGCGTGAGCGGCCGCCAGGGGAGGCCCCGCGGCGCCGGTCCCGCCTTCGCGGCCCCGTCGCGCCCGAACTCACTGCCGTGGCAGGGGCAGCGGAAGCCAGCCTCGCCGCGCTCGACGGTGCAGCCGAGATGCGTGCAGACGGCGGAGAGGGCGCGGAGCCGACCGCCCTCGCGAAACAGGAAGAGGCGCTCCTCGCGCAGGAACATGACGCCCTCGGGCACGCGCGCGGGCGGGAGCAGCCGCCGCCTCGTGGGCGGGTCGTCGAGGTGGGACGGCGTCAGGGCGCAGCCGTAGACGACGAGATGCCCCACCCCGCCGAGCGCGGCGCCGCCGAGCGCGAGGCTCGCGAGCAGCGAGCGGCGGCTCGGATCGGTCTCGGGGGCGCTCACGTCGGGCTCACCGCCACGGACATCGCATACCGCTCCATCGTCATGGCTCCGGTCGGGCACCGCTCGGCGCACAGGCCGCATCGTACGCACACGGTCTCGTCCTTGATCAGGACGGACACGGGGCCGTTCGACGCGTCCCCGGCGGCCGCGAGCGCGAGCGGGTCGGCGCCCCGGGCATCCACGTCCTCGAGGGGGACGAAGGAGAGGCAGCGGTGC
>JAYTCP010000205.1:0-1769 GCA_043736435.1 Planctomycetia bacterium
ACGTGCGAGTGCGCGCCGGCGCCGAGGCCGAGCCACTCGACGTTGCGCCAGTACGCGAGGTTGTGGCGCGACTCGGCGCCCGGGCGTGCGTGGTTGCTCACCTCGTAGCGGCGGTAGCCCGCGGCGCCGAGCTCGTCGCACGCGGCGCGCAGGTGCGCGAGGTCGCGCTCCGGGACCGGCGCCGGCAGCCGCCCCTCGGCGAGGAGCTTCGTGAACGCGGTTCCCTCCTCGAACGTCAGGACGTAGGTGCTCACGTGCTCCGGCTCGAGGGCGATCGCGCGTGCGACGTCGCGGGCCTGCTCGCCGAGCGTCTGGCCCGGGGTCGCGAGGATGAGGTCGAGCGAGAGGCGCTCGATGCCGCCCTCGCGCAGGAGCGCCGCGCTGCGCACCGCATCGGAGGCGTCGTGGATGCGGCCGAGGATCGCGAGACGGCGGTCGTCGAACGACTGGACGCCGAGGCTCACGCGGTCGACGCCGTTGCGGACGAGCGCCCGCACCTTGCCCGGGGTGAAGGTGCCGGGGTTGGCCTCGACCGTGAACTCCTCGAGGCGGGAGAGGTCGAGGATCGACGCGAGGCCGGACAGGTAGCGGTCGAGCCGGGCCTCGTCGGGATGGGTGGGCGTGCCCCCGCCCACGAAGATCGTCCGGGGGGCGAGGCCGCTCGCGCGCGCGCGGGCCTCGTCGAGGAGCGCGTCGAGGTAGGCGTCGATCTCGCCGTCGCGGCCCGCGTGCGAGTTGAAGTCGCAGTAGGGGCACTTCCGGGCGCAGAAGGGCACGTGGACGTAGACGTGCTCGGGGGCCACGGGGGGATGCTACCCGGCGACCGGGGCCCCGACGCGGGACGGCGGTCCCCCCGTCGACCCCTCGTGCGGAGGATCCGTCGCATTGCGTGACCTTTCGCGGCCCCGCGCGTGGAAGTCGCCGGGGCGACGACCGCCGTCCCAGCGCGGAGTACCGACATGCACAGCTCAGGCACGCGGGGCAGGAGGTTCGAGCACGACGGCACGGGGGCGAGGGTCCCTTCGCTTGCGATGCGGGCCGTCGGGAGGGTCGGGGGGGCGGGAGGCGCGCGGCGATCCGCCCTGGGCGGCGTGCGGGTCGGCCTCGGGCTGCTCGCACTCGCGGGGTTCGCCACGGCCGACACCCACGAGGACGGGAGCAAGGGCGGCGCCGTGCGGCGCGGCAGCCAGACCGAGGTCGATCCGGGCGGGGTCGCACCCGGGCGACGGGTCATCGGCCACGCGCTGAACGTGTACGTCTGGGGGAGGCCCGATCCGGACAGCGGCCGGAAGTCCCACGACGACGGCGACTGGCTCGAGGTGAAGGGCGGGGGTGGGGACGTCTGGTCGAAGGGACACGTCTTCGACGCAGATCACCGCAGCGGCGCGAGCACGTTGCGCGGCGGCGGGACGTCGAGGGCGTCGGTCGCGGTCCACGTGACCGTGCCGAAGGACTGCGAGGGGTGGGGGACGTGCTCCGACGCGATCACGATCCCGTGGGACTACAGCGTCTCGGGCGGCGGGATCCACGTGCTCCGGTGCACCGGGACGGCGGTCGACATCAAGGGGGGGACGCACGCGTTCACGCTCGATCCCGCCGACCTCTCGAGCGCGCACCGAGTCACCGGGAGCGTCCGCGCCGGCGAGAGCCAGCGCGGCAGCGCGAAGGGCACGGGCGGGTTCCCGTCGCTGCTCAAGGTCGAGGCGTACGACGAGGGCACCGTGACCTCGGACCAGCAGGTCACCTTCGAGGTGACCTCGTCCTCCGCC
>JAYTCP010000206.1:0-5578 GCA_043736435.1 Planctomycetia bacterium
GTCCTGTCCCACGAGGCCACCGACGAGCGCGACCACTATCGGACGGCCGTCCTCGAGGCCCTCCACGAGGCCTGGGGCGGCTGGCAGGTGGGGGAGGACTCGGAGGTCGCCTTCCCGGAGCAGTGGGGGATCCGCGTGTTCCGGCTGGAGCGGCCGTAGCCCCTTCCGCGGGCAGGCCGCGCTCGGCCCCCCGCCGCCCCCCGCGTAGACTCCCGGCCCTATGGCACGACCCGCGAAGAAGCGCCGGATCGCGATCCTGACGGGCGGCGGAGACTGCCCCGGGCTCAACGCGGTGATCCGCGCGGTCGTCAAGACCGCCGAGAACGTCTACGACTGGGAGGTCTACGGCGTCCGCGACGGGTTCGAGGGCTTCCTCGCGCCCAAGGGCACCGGGATCGTCCGGCTCACGCGCGCCGACATCGCCGGCATCCTGCCGCAGGGCGGCACGATCCTCGGGGCGAGCAACCAGTGCGACATCATGGCCGTCAAGCGCGGCGGCAAGGTGCGCGACGAGTCGCCCCGCGTCCCGAGGCTCCTCTCCTCCCTCGGCATCAGGGGCCTCGTGCTCGTGGGAGGGGAGGGCACCCACAAGGCAGGGGCCCGGCTCGTCGAGCTCGGGGTGCCGGTCATGGGCGTGCCCAAGACGATCGACAACGACCTCGGCGGCACCGACTTCACCTTCGGCTTCGACACCGCCGTCGGCGTCGCGAGCGAGGCCCTCGACCGGCTCCACTCGACCGCCGCGAGCCATCACCGCGTGATGCTCCTCGAGGTCATGGGGCGTCACGCGGGCTGGATCGCCCTCCATTCCGGCATCTCCGGCGGCGCGGACGTCATCCTCCTGCCCGAGATCCCCTACGACCCGGCCCGCGTGGTCGCGCGCATCCGCTCGCGGGTGAGCCATGGGCGCCGGTTCAGCATCGTCGTCGTGGCCGAGGGCGCCCGTCGCGCCGACGGCGCCCAGGTGTTCCGTTCGGGCAGGGGGGCGGATCCCATCCGCGACCGCCTCGGAGGGGTCTCGGCCCAGGTGGCCGCGGAGCTCTCGGAGGGGACCGGCCTGTCCGTGCGCAGCACGATCCTCGGGCACGTGCAGCGCGGCGGCACCCCGAGCCCCTTCGATCGCGTGCTCGCCACGCGGCTCGGCTCCCGGGCGGTCCGCGCGCTCGCCGAGGGCGAGTCGGGACGGATGGTCGCCCTGCGCTGCGCCGAGATCGTGACGGTCCCGTTCGCCGTGGCCGTCGCCCGCCTGAAGACCGTCGACCCCACGGGCGACCTCGTCCGCTCGGCGCGGGAGGTCGGCATCTCGTTCGGCGCCGCCGACGGCTCGGACGACCCCTGGTTCCTCGCGCGCGAGCGCCATCGGGCGCCTTGATGGACCTGGTCGACCTCCACGCCCACACGAACCGCTCCGACGGGAGTCTCGCGCCCGCGGCCCTCGCGACGCTGGCCGCCGACGCGGGCCTGCGGCTCCTCGCCGTCACCGACCACGACACGACGGCCGGCTTCGACGAGGCCCACGCCGCGGGAAGGAGCCTCGGGCTCGAGGTCGTCTGCGGCACCGAGATCACCGCCCGGTTCCCCGGCCGTGCGATGCACCTGCTCGCCTACGGGTTCGAGCGGCGCGAGCGCGGCTTCACGGAGATGCTCGCCGAGATCGTCGCGGGACGCGAGACGCGAAATCCGAAGATCCTGCGGCTCCTGGCCGAGCTCGGCCGTCCCGTCACCATGGACGAGGTGCGGGCCGAGGCCGCGGGCGACGTGATCGGGCGCCCGCACATCGCACGCGCCCTGGTCCGCAAGGGCTACGTCGCCGACACGAAGACCGCGTTCACCCAGCTCCTGCGCGACGGCGGCCCCGCGTTCGTCGCGGCCGAGTCGGTCGAGCCCGACGAGGTCGTGCGCACCGTGCGCGACGCCGGCGGCGTCACGGTCCTCGCGCACCCGCGGCAGCTGCGCGTCGAGTCCGCCGAGGGGCTCGCCGCGCTCGTCGAGGCCCTCGTGCGCGACGGCCTCGGGGGGATCGAGGTGGACCACCCCACGCAGCAGCCCGAGGAGCGCGCCGTCCTGCGCGCCCTGGCCGCGCGTCTCGGCATCGTCGCGAGCGGCGGCAGCGACTTCCACGGCGACGGGAAGCCCCACGTGCGGATCGGCATCGGCGACGGCACGATCGCCGTGCCCTACGAGACGTGGGAGGCCCTCCGCGCCCGCTTCGGGGCCCGCTGACGCCGTGGGCCTCGCCTTCGTCCGGCTGATGCCCCGCCTGATGCTCAGCCGCGCGATGGGCTTCCTCGCCGAGCTCCCGATGCCCCGCCTGCTCCTCGTGCCCGTCCTGCGCGCGTACGCGAAGGGCTTCGGCGTCGACCTCACCGAGGCGGCCCGCCCTCTCGGGGCGTACCGCTCGTTCAACGACTTCTTCACCCGCGAGCTCCGGGACGGCCTGCGCCCCGTCGACGCCGACCGGGCGGCGCTCGTGAGCCCGGTGGACGGCCGCGTCTATGCGTCCGGCTCGGTCGAGGCCGGCACGATCCTCCAGTGCAAGGGCGCCTCGTACCGCGTCGCCGACCTGCTCGGCAGCGAAGCCGACGCGGCGCCCTTCGACGACGGCACGTTCCTGACCTGCTACCTCTCGCCGAAGGACTACCACCGCATCCACTGGCCGTTCGACGCCGTGGTCGCCCGGATCCGCCATCTGCCCGGCGACCTCTGGCCCGTCAACGACGGCGCGCTGGCGGGCGTCCCGCGGCTGTTCGCGCGCAACGAGCGCGTCGCGATCTTCGGGACCACGTCCACGGGGGCCGCGGTCGCGATGGTCCCCGTGGGCGCGCTCAACGTCGGCTCGATCCGCCTCGCCTTCCACCGCCTGCGCACGAACCGGGGCGCCCCCGCGGTCCCGCGCACGCTGCCGGTCGACCCGCCCGTCGCGGCGCGACGCGGCGCCGAGGCCGCGCGCTTCGCCTTCGGGAGCGCCGTGGTGCTGCTGATCTCGCGCGGCGCGGGCCGCCTCGACCCGCTCGAGCCCCACGCGATCGTCCGCTACGGCCGCCGGATCGGCACGTCGGCCTGAGCGCGGCGGGCGCGGCGGGACGAAGGGTGTTGCGATGGCAGGGGGCGCGGGGGATCGACCCCCCGTCGGGCCCTATTCGGGCCCGAAAGCGGGGAATCCCGGCTCCGGCCGGAGCCCTACTTGGCCGGGACGAGCTTCAGGTCGTCGAAGTTCGTCTCGGCGTCGCCCGAGGTCAGCAGGCCGCACCAGCCGGCCGCGAACGAGTCGTCCTTCGCCTCCACCTTCGTCGTCCCGTCGAGCAGGGCCGTGATCGTGTCGCCCTGGAAGGTGACCTCGAGCGTGTGCCAGACCTTGGACTTCGGCGAGCCGACCGCCGTCTTGGCGAGGACCGCCGCCGTGCCCTTCTTCATCGCGATGATGCGCAGGTCCTGGGAGACGCCGTCGAGGCGGATCCCGTACCAGTTCTTCCTGTCCCGCGCGCGCACCACGATGCCGCCCGACCGGGAGGTCTCTCCCTCGACGAGCATCACGCGCACCGAGACCTTGCCGTTCGCGTAGACGCGGCCGTCGGCGGTGACGTAGGCCAGGGCGAACCCGTCGCCGGTGTCCGAGCTCTGGCGCAGGATCGTGTTCGCGGGCGTCTTGCCCTCCTCGGGCTTGGCCTCCCAGAAGCCCGAGACGTTGAGCATGTCTTCGGGGCGGACGGCGTCGTCCGCGAGCTTCTCGAAGTCGTAGCCGGCCTCGACGGCTTCGCCGCGGCCCTCGGGCTTGGGTACCGCGACGGACGCGGCCTCGTCGCGCTGCTCCTCGCGCAGCTTCTCCATCGTGGGCTTGTCGATGGCCACGGCCTTCACCGTCACCGTCGTGCCGTTGCGGTCCACGACGATCTCGACCGTGTCGCCGGGCTTGATCGCGCTCGTGAGCGCCTTGAACGGGCCCGTGAGGTACCCCTCGAGAGCGTCGGGCTTGTCCATGTCGAGGCCCTTCGTGTCGGGCATGTCCTTGCCGTTCATCTTGAGCAGCACGTCCCCGACCTGGAGCCCGGCCTTCTCGGCGGGCCCGTCCATGAGGAGGTTCTGGACGAACACACCGTCCTCGCGGGCGATCTTCATGTCCTTGCGCTGCTCGGCGGTGAGACCCCGGACGAAGTTCGGCCCGTAGCCGACGTACCCGCGCGTGTCGTCGATCGAGGGTGCCGCGGGCGCCGGGTCGTCGGCGATGGCGAGGCGGACGCCGGCGGGCGCGAGCGCGAGGAGAGCGAGGAGGGCGAGGGTGCGGGGGGTGTGGCGCATGGGGGACCGGAGCTCCGGGGGAGCCCCAGAGTGTGACACCGGGCGCGGTACTGTCACGGGCGGGAGCGGGGGCGGGGGCGCGGCGCCCCCCCGGCACCCGCACCAGCAAGGAAGCTCAGAGCCTGAGCACTGGTGCTCAGGCTCTGGTGCTCTCCCAGGCGTCGCAGGGTCGGGACTCCTCACGCCCCCGCGGCGATGCGGGCGTCGAGCAGATCGCGCAGGTCGGCAACGGTCTCCGGCGTCGTGCCGCAGCAGCCCCCGATCCAGCGGGCGCCGGCGTCGAGCCAGGTCGCGGCGGCGCGGCGGTAGGCCGCGCGGTCGGCGCCGTGGCCCGGCTCGAAGCGCCAGCCCGCGACGTCGTCGGGACGGCCGAGGCCGTTCGCGTACACGCCCGCCGGGATTGCGCCCGCGGCGGCGACGATCGCGCGCAGGGCCTCGCCGGCGACGTCGAGCGCGCAGCAGTTCACGAGGATCGCGAGGGGCGCGAGCCCGCGGACGGCGGCCACGGCGTCGGCGACGGGCTCGCCCGAGAGGAGCCGCGCGCCCGGCGCGCACGTGAACGAGATCGCGGCGGGGAGGCGCCCGGCGCGGCACGCGCCGAGCGCGGCGACGGCCTCGCGGATCGTGTTCATCGTCTCGACGAGGGCCATGTCCGCCCCGGCGGCGACGAGATCGCCCACGCGTTTGCCGTGCTCGGTCCGGAGCTCGGCGTCGCCGGGGACGAGGTCGGGGCGGAAGCAGTCCTCGAGGGGCGCGACGGATCCCGCGACCACGACGCGGTGCGCGGGGGCGGCCTCCGCGATCCCCTCCCGCGCGAGCAGCACGGCAGTCCGCACGAGGTCCCGCGCGCGCACGTGAACGCCCGCGCGCGCGAGGGTGCGCCGGTCCGCGCGGAACGTGTTCGCCGTGACGACGGCGGCCCCGGCCCGCACGTGGTCGCGGTGGACCTCCCGCACGAGGCGGGGGGCGTCGAGGAGCGCCGCGGCGCTCCACAGGGGGAGCGGCGTCGGTGCGCCGCGCCGCTCGAGCTCGGTGCCGCAGGCGCCCGACAGCAGCACGTAGGGGGACGCGGGCACGGCGGTCACGATGGCCTTCCGGCGGGCCGCGGCGTAGAACCGGGGGCGGAGGTGCGCATGACCGTCGTCCTGCTCGTGCTCGTGGGGCTTCTGGCCGGGGTCGTGAGCGCGCTCTGCGGCGTGGGGGGAGGCGTCATCGTCGTCCCGGCGCTCCTCTGGCTCAAGGGGTTCGACATCAAGCTCGCCGTCGGCACCTCGCTCGCCAT
>JAYTCP010000207.1:0-3005 GCA_043736435.1 Planctomycetia bacterium
CGGACCCTCCCCCACGCCGGCCGCGACACGCGGCCTCCCCCTCCTCGGCGCCTGATGGGCGCCGGCAGAAGACGCCCGTCGATTCTTGCTCACGCTCTCAGCGCACCCGCAGCACCGCGGCGCTCATCGCCGCAAGCTTCTGCTCAGCCAGGGGGGCGGTGCAGACCGGGTTGTCCGAGAACGTCGCGAAGCCGCAGTCGGTCGTGACGAGCACGCGGTCGCGGCCGAACAGGGCGACCGCGCGGCGCACCCGGGCCTCGATCTCGCCGACCTCCTCGCAGGTGGGCGACTTCGGGTTCACCACGCCCACGCCGATCCGGCTCGAGTCGGGGAGGCCGCGCAGGACCTCCATCTCGCCCGCTCGCGGCGTGCACAGCTCGAGGAGGTAGGCTCCGACGTCGAGGGAAGAGAGGTGCGCCACGAGCGGGCCGTAGTCGCCCGTGAGCGCGGCCGACTCGTCGGGAGTCCAGTTGCCGCGGCAGACGTGGATCGCGAGGCGCTCCCGTGGCGCGCCCGCCGTGACCGCGCGAAAGAGCTCGCGGGCGAAGGCGAGCTCCGGCTCGGCCTCGCCCCGCTCGGAGAGCGCGCCGCACATGAACGTCGTGCCGCCCCGCCTCCCCGCGTGGACGACTTCCGTGAGCACGGGCTCGTCGAATTGGACGATGGACGCTCCGGCGTCGAGGAGGTCGAAGAGCTCCTCTCGCAGCACCTTCACCACGTCCTGCGCGAGCGCCTCGCGGGTCGGGTACGCCTTCTCGGAGACGCACTCGAGCCAGAGGATGCGCGAGAGGAGGTAGGGCCCGGGGATCGCCACCTTGACGGGACCCGGCGACAGCGTGCGCAGGAACTCGAGCTCCCCGACGGCGAAGGGCTCGCGCCGGGACAGCGGACCGAAGACCGCGGGGTGACGCACCCGGTCGGCCGGCACGTCGAGGGATCGGAACTCGGCGGCGAGCCGCTCGGGGTCGTCCACGAGGGGCAGGAGGTCTGTCAGCGGGATCATCCGGCAGTTCGAGAGGTGCGAGCCGACGAAGCTCGCGTAGCCGTCGCGGCGCTGCTCGCCGTCGGTCAGCACGTCCACGCCGGCGCGCCGCTGGGCGCCGACGGCGAGTCGCACCGCGTCGTCGGCGGTGGCCTCGAACTCCACCTCGGAGAGCCGGCCCTCGAGCCGCTCGTGGAGGGCTTGGAGCAGCCAGCGGGGGCGGGGCCACGAGCCGATGCCGAACACGGACAGCGGCACGACGGCCGGCGCCGCCGGCACGGGCGCCCGCCGCACACGGGGCTTTTCGGGCGCGGCCACGCCCGCGGCGACGGCCGGGACCGTCGAGGCGACGGCGGCTTCCGTGCGCGGGGTCTCCCCCCCCGCAGCCCCCCCCTCCGCCGCACCGGCCTTCCGCACGAGGAAGCTCCGCTGCCGGCCTCCCCGCGTGAACGAGACGAGCTCGTTCCCCGTCATGCGACACCAGGCGGGGAGGTCCTCGTCGACCGAGGTCTCGGTCGAGCGGATCTCGAGGAGCTGACCCGGTCGCAACGGGTCGATGTGGCCGCGGATGAGCAGCAGGAGGCCGTTGCCGCAGTCGAGATCGCCCCCGTCGAACGACGCGTGGGGGGCGAGGGCGTGCCGTTCGATCGGATCCATGGGAGCGCTTGCCGTGGGGGCGGTCCGTTCAGTACGAGACGCAGGGCGTGCCGTCGGCGAGGAACTCGACGAGCTTCGCGCCGCCGACGATCGTGGCGCCGGGGATCAGCGCGGCCTCGTCGAGCTTGCGCTTCTTGAAGCAGGGCGAGCAGACGTACATCTTGCCGCCGCCCTTCACGAAGTTCGCCATCAGCTCGCCGAGCGGCGCGAATCCCTCCTCGTGGATGCCGTCGGTGAAGCCCTTCTGCGAGAGGCGCACGCCCTCGATCGAGAGGAACACGAGGGTGTCCTTGCCCGAGCCCACGGCGGCGTTGGCCACGACGAAGGCGACGGTCGCCCGGTCGCAGTCGTTCTTCCCGCTGGTGAGGGAGACGCAGAACTTGCCGGCCATGTCAGACCTCCTTGCGGATGCGGTAGTGAGGGTGCTTCGACGAGAGGAGCTTCTGGCCCGTCATGCGACACCACGCGGGGATGTCCTCGGGCGCGCCCGGATCCCGGGCCGTGAGCTCGAGGACGGTCCCCGTGGCGAGCTCCCGGATGCGCGCGCGCAGCTCGAGGACGAGGTCGCCGCAGCCGAGGTCGCCGGCGTCCCATGCGACGGGCGGGGGCGGCGTCGGGGACGGGACGGCGGGGGCGGCCATGGGCGAACGGTACCGCGGAGGAGGGGGGCGAGGGGGGAGGGGACGGAGAGTCGGGGGCGCAGCGGGGAGCAGCGGTCAGGCGCGGGTCGCGTCCCGCGCTGCCCGCGCGGCGCGCGGGGTCCGTCGCGCGAGCCAGACGCGGCGCGTCACGAGCCAGCGGTCGCGGAGCGCCTCGAGGAAGAGGGAGCAGCCGCGGTGCCAGACGAAGAGGAAGAGGCCGAAGCCGACGATGCCCGCGACGGAGCGGGCGCGGGAGAGGGTCGCGCCGACGGACGCGAAGACGGCGCCCGGCCGGTGGAGGAGGTCCCACGAGTTCCAGCGGTAGATGAGGCCGAGGTAGACCCCGAGCGACACGAGGAGGGCGATGCCGAGGCCCGCGAGATGTGCCGTGCGGCCCTCGAGCCGCGAGGCGCGCTCGATGGGGCGCAGCGCCAGCGTGTAGAGCACGAGGCCCGTCCCCCCGTACGCGAGGAAGAGGAAGGCCCAGACGGCGATCTCGAACATCGCCGTGTAGCTGATGACCGCCTGTGCGGAAAGGTTCCGCCAGTACGCGTCGAAGAGGAGGTGCCGCACGTCCGCGAGCATGTAGACGCTGTTCGGCAGGAACACGAGCCACACGAGGAGGAGACCGCAGAGACCCACGCGCTCGGAAGTCGGAAGCCGACGCACGCGCAGGAGCGAGCGGGCGAGCCGCGGGGCCAGCGCCACCGGGACGAGCGCGAGAA
>JAYTCP010000208.1:0-9790 GCA_043736435.1 Planctomycetia bacterium
GAAGTTCCCCTGGGTGCTCAAGGATCCCTACAAGATCCTCGAGGAGCGGCGCACGTGGACCCTGGACGTCCGGGCGAAGGCGGACATGCCGGCCCCGCGCGCGCCCGCGGGCCCGACGACGCCCCCGGGGAGGTAGGACGCGCGCGGCGGGCGCTCGGCCCTACTTCGCCCCGTCCTTCGGCTCGCGCCCGCCGGGCTTGCCGTCCGGGCCCGCGGCCGCGCCGTCGTTCGGCTTGGCCTTCGGGCCGCCGCCGTTCTTCGCGCGCTCCGCGGCCGCCGCCTGGAAGTCGAAGCCCTTCGCGTGCTCCTTCCACCACGCGCGCATGGCGTCGGGGTCGTTGCCCACGTCCGTCCCCGTCGCGTAGGCGAAGGCCTCGCGCGCGAACCGACGGCGGTAGCCGAGCTCGCTGCGGCCGCCACGGTTGCCTCCGGTGGCGCGGAAGTCGATGATCGTGTCGACGGCCTCCGAGATCGGCAGGTTCGCGATCGCCTTCAGCCGCGCGGCGAGCTCCTCGGGCTCGACGTCGAGTCCCAGGTGCGCGGCGAGGGCCTTGAGCGAGACGGGCTCGGCGAGGTCGTGGAGGATGGCGAGGGCCCGGAGGAGCTCGTCGCGAAGGACGGGCGACTCGGTCAAGCGCGGCAGGCGCGCGGCGATGGCCGTGGCGGCGGCCTTCCTGCCCGCGGGGGTCGTGCGGGCCGCGAGGCCCTCGATGGCCGTCTGCCGGACCAGGTCGTCGGCGTCGGAGAGTGCGCGCGCGAGCTGGGCGGTGACCGTCGGGTGCTGCTCGCTCTTCGCCTGTGCGACGGCGGGGCGCTTCACGTCGAGGTCGGACGACTTCATCCGTTCGAGGAGGGCGGCGGCCGCCTTGGCCGCGGCGGCCTCGGCCTCCTTCGTCGCCGCGCCCGCGTCGTCGGCGCGGGCGGGGCGGGCGGCGATGCACGCGAGCGCGGGGAGCAGGAGGCCCAGGACGGCGAGCGCAGCGACGCGGCGACCCCGGGCTCGCAGCTGGCGGGTGTGGGGAGCGGGGGCGCGGACGTGGGAGGGCATTCAGGGGGCTCCGGGGGCTGGTCGATGTAACCCGACCGGGGCGCTCGAGGGTGCGCCGGGGGAGGTTCGCTTGCAGCGCACAGTCATTCGGAAGGCCGGTAGACTCCCCGCGGTTCTCCCCCGGGTGACGAGGCGCATGTCCGGACTTCGGATCGAGCTGGGCGGCCAGACCGTGGTCGCATGGTTACAAGGCGCGGTCGTGCGCGTCGGGCGCGACCCCTCCTGCGACCTCCGGATCGACGATCCGACCGTGTCCGCCGTCCACCTGACGATCGAGCCGCTCCCGACCGGGGGCTACAAGCTCGTGGACGGCAACTCGGGCCTGCCCACCATCGTCAACGGCCTCGCCGCGAAGCGCGTCGCGCTGAAGGACGGCGACCGGATCGAGGTGGGCCCGGCTCGGATCACGTTCCTCGCGGAGGGGGCGGCCGAGGTGGCGGTGCCCGCGGTGCAGGCCACCCCAGCCGGGCCGGTCGCTCCGCCGCCCGCGCGTCCCGCTCCCGTCCCGGCGTCGGCCCGTGGCGAGACGTCGACCGGCCGGACCGTGGCCGCGATCGCCACTCCCACCGCCACCCCGCTCGAACCCGCGCGTTCTCCTCGGGACGCCGTTGCGGCGCCGCCGACGGTCTCCGCTCCGGGCGCCGGGCCGCGGTCGCCGTCGGCCGCCCGCCACGCCGCCGGTTCGGCTCGTCGGCTGAAGACGGTGCTCGCCGGGCTCGCGGTCTTCGCGGCGCTCGCGTTGGGCATCGCCCACATGGTCAAGTCGTCGGGTGGACAGGAGATCGACCTGAAGAGCCTGCGCCTCGAGCTCGACCAGGCGAAGGCCGCGGCGGCCGAAGGGGAGCTCGAGACCGCGCTGCCCGACCTCGACCGCCTGGCCAAGGGGCCGATCGAGGGGCTCCGCATCGACGCGGGCCGCGAGGCCGCCTGGTGGCGCAAGCGCATCGAGCAGGCCGAGGCCGAGGCGAAGGATCTCCTCGCGCACGCGGACGGCATGGACGCCTCGCGCGCCGCCAACGAGCACGAGGGCTTCGCGCAGAAGTACGGCCCGGGCATCGCGCGCCGCTTCCCCGACCTGAAGGAGCGCCTCACGGAGGCCGCGAACGCGGCGCGCGCGACGCGCCTCGACGCCGCGACCACCGAGTCGACGCGGCTCGCGCGCGAGTCCTCGTTCGCCGCGGCCCTGGCCGTCTGGGACCGCTTCGACGCCGTGGACGCCGAGTTCGACGCCGTCGAGACGCAGCGCGCGGCCGTCCTCGAGGCGGCCAACCGGCTCTACGTGGACGTGATCGCCGAAGCGACCGGGATCGCGGCCGGCCCGGGCGGCCCGAGCGCTGCCGCGCGCCAGCTGCGCGAGCGCCTGCCGACGTTCGCCGGCACCCCGCTCGCACCGGCCCTCGCCGCGCGCGCGTCGGCGTACGACCGCGAGGTGCGCGGTGTGACGACTCCCAAGGGCCCCTCCTCCCCGGCGGCGGGCACGGCTCCCGCGCCGGGGTCGAGGTCCGGCGCGGGTTCCGTCCCGGGGACGGGCCCCGCGTCCGCCGAGCCCGCGACGCCCGCCACCCCTTCCGCGAGCGCCGCCGCGCGCGCGAAGGTCGAGGCGCTCCTCGCCGACGCCGAGACGAAGATCTCCGCCCGCCGCTACGCCGAGGCGCTCCCCGTCCTCGCACAGGCCGCCAAGGCCGCCGAGGGCACCTCGGACGCCGCCCGCGTGGCCGAGCGTCAGTCGGACGTCGCGAGCGCGCGCGAGGGCCTCGCCTCCCTGGTGAAGGCGATCGCCGCGCACCCGGCGCGCTTCGAGGGCGTCGAGCTCACGGCCCGGTACGCTTCGCGTCTCGTCGAGGCCGACGAGGACTGGATCACGATCGCCGTGAAGGGCGGGCGCACGAAGCAGCGGTGGGGGGCCGTCGAGGCCTCGCGCCTGGCCGCGATCGCCGACGCCGCGGCGGCCGCCGGCACGCCCGCGCTGCCCCTCGCGTGCATGCTCCGCGAGGCGGGCGCGAGGGACGGCGCCGAACGCCTCCTCATGAAGGCCGTCGAGGGGGGCGCCGACAAGGCCGCCGCCGACGCGCGGCTCGCCCGTTGGCGCGGCGAGGCGGTCCCCGAGGGCGGCTACGTCGCCCACGCGGGCCACCTCGTCTCGATCGCCGAGCGCGACCGCCGCATCCTCGTGGCCCGCATCGAGGCCGCGTGCCGCAAGGTCTCCGCGAAGGACGCGCCGTCGCGCAAGGCCGCGTACGAGGAGCTGCTCGCCATCGGGGCGCCCGCGAAGGACGCCGCCGGGAAGGCCCTGCGGGCCCGCCGGGTGGCCGCCGTCGCCGAGGTCGCCTCGTCGAAGGCCTTCACCTCCGGGAAGACGCGCCAGCGGCTGCTCGCCGAACTCGAGGCGCGCCGCGCCGCCGCGCTGGCCCTCATCGAGGACCCCGTCGCCTACCCGTACCCGTACACGGAGCCCGAGCACCAGGGCCAGAAGGAGGTCGACCGTCTCGTCGACGCCGTGCGCGAGGTCTGGGCGCGCCCGTTCGACCTCGTCTCCGCGTGGGACAAGGAGGTCGCCTCGTCCCTCGTCCTCGTCACCGAGGTCGACGAGGCGCTCGCGCGGCTCGAGGAGGGCTACGCCGCCGACCTCGAGGGCGTGAAGGCCGCGGTCAACGCGGCCATCGACGTGCCCGGCCTCGTCCGCGACGACGACGCCACGAAGACGCTCGCCTACAACGAGCGGATCGCCACCACGGCCACGCCCGAGGAGAAGGACAACGTCCGCGCCGTGAACGAGTACCGGATCCTGATGGGCCGCCCGCCCGTCAAGATCGACGAGCGCCTCGTCCGCGCCGCCCGCGGCCACAGCATCGAGATGCGCGCGAAGGGCTACTTCGCCCACGAGAGCCCCACGCCGGGCCGCGAGAGCCCGGGCAAGCGTTGCGCGCTCCAGGGCTACTCCGGCGGCGTCGGCGAGAACATCGCCAAGGGCATGGGCACGGGCCGCGCGGCGTTCGACGGCTGGTTCCACTCGAGCGGCCACCACCGCAACATGATCGCCAAGGGCTGGACCGAGATGGGCGTCGGCCGCAGCGGCGGCGACCACTGGACCCAGAACTTCGGCGGCCTGACCGGTCGCGGCCTGAACGAGCCCGCGCCACTGCCGCCGCCGACGCCCGACGTCGCCCCCGAGCCCGAGGGAGAAGCGTCCGACCCTGGCATGGCCGGAGGCTAGCGCCCGGTGCCCTCGCCCGCCCGCACCCGTCCCCCTGGTGCGGGCTCCGTGCTGGGCGTCGGCCTCATGTCGGGCACGAGCGCCGACGGGGTGGACGCGGCCCTGGTGGAGATCTCTGGGCGCGGAGTGGGCCGGCCCACCGTGCGCACGCTCGCGGCCCTCACGGTGCCCTATCCCGCGGCGTTCCGCGCGCGTCTCCTCCGCCTTCCGCACGTGGACGCCCTCGGGCTCGCGCGGCTCGACGTCGAGCTCGGCGAGCGCCTGGCCGCGGCGGTCCTCCGGGTGCTCGCCCGCGCGCGCGTGCCCGCGCGACGCGTCGCGTTCGTCGCCTCCCACGGCCACACCGCGGCGCACGTCCCCGCGCGCGGCCGCGGCGGGGCCACGCTCCAGATCGGGCAGCCCGCCGTGATCGCCGAGCGCACCGGCATCCGCACCGTCGCCGACTTCCGGCCGCGCGACGTGGCCGCCGGTGGCGAGGGCGCGCCCCTCGTGCCGTTCCTCGATCGGCTGCTCCTGGCGCGGCCGGGTCGCGTGGTCGCGTGTCAGAACGTGGGGGGGATCGCGAACGTCACGGCCCTCGGGCCGAAGGCCCGCGACCTCGTCGCGTTCGACACGGGCCCCGGGAACATGGCCATCGACCTGGCCGTGGCGCACGCCACGGGAGGCCGTCGCCGCTACGACGCCGGCGGCGCCATGGCCGCGGCGGGCACCGTCGACGAAGGCGCGCTCCGCGCGCTGCTCGCGCATCCGTATCTCCGGCGCCGTCCGCCGAAGAGCACGGGCCGCGAGGAGTTCGGGGCCGCCTTCGTGCGCCCGTTGCTCGCCCGCGCCCGCACGCCGCGCGCGCGCCGCGACCTCGTCGCGACGCTCACGGCGTTCACGGCGGCCTCGATCGCAGATGCGTACCGGCGCTTCCTGCCCGGCGTCGCCGAGTGCGTCGTCAGCGGCGGGGGCGCGCACAACGCCACGTTGATGCGGCGCCTCGCGGAGGCGCTTCCCGGCACGGAGGTCGTGCCCTCGTCGGCGCGCGGGATCGATCCCGACGCGAAGGAGGCGGTCGCGTTCGCGCTCCTCGGCTGGGCGCACCTCGAGGGGATCCCGAACACGGTGCCCGCGGCGACCGGGGCGCGGCGCGCGGTGATCGGCGGCGCCGTGTGGCCGGGCGCCTGAACGTACGGTAGGTTCGGCTCCGGCCCCCGCCGCCCCCAAAGTCCTCCGACGGTCCGCCGTCCCCATCTCAAGGGGGGAGGCCGGCCGTCCGATCCCCCCGCCCATGCCCATCCTCCCGTTCCCGCTGATCGTTCCCTGGATCCGCCTCGACCAGGACGCGAAGGCCGAGGAGCAGGCGGCGCTCGCGCGCGCGCGGCAGCCGTGGGTCGCGGGCTTCTGCCTCTTCGGCGGCGAGGCGGAGCAGGTGCGCCGCCTGACCTCGCGGCTGCGGAACGAGGCGCGGCGGGCGATCTTCGTCGCCAGCGACATGGAGCGCGGCGCCGGGCAGCAGGTGCGCGGCCTGCGGGTGCTGCCGGATGCGGGCGTGTGGGGGCTCGGGGCGTCGCTCGCGGACGCCGAGGCCTTCGGCGAGACGACGGCTGTCGACGCCCGGTCGGTGGGGGTGGACGTCCTGTTCGCGCCCGTGCTCGACGTGCGGAGCGAGCCGCGCAACCCGATCGTGGGGAACCGCTCGTTCGGCTGGGATCCGGACCGCGTGGCGGCGCTCGGCGCCGCCTTCGTGCGCGGGGCCCTGCGCGGCGGGGCCGCGCCGACGGCGAAGCACTGGCCGGGACACGGCGCGACGATGAAGGACAGCCACGACGCCGTGCCGGTGGTGACCGACGCGGAGGAGCGCCTCGTGTCGCGCGACCTCGTGCCGTTCGCCGCGGCGTTCGAGAGCCTCTGCCCCGCGGCCATGACGGCGCACTGCGCGTACCCGGCGCTCGATCCGTCGGGAGTCATCGCGACCTTCAGCAGGCCGCTGGTGGACCGGCTCCGCGCCCTCGTCGCGGAGAACGCGCGCGTGACCGTGTTCACGGACGCGCTGCTGATGGCGGGGGCGCTGGGGGCCGGAGGCGAGATCGGGGCTGCGCGCCGGTCGCTGCGGGCCGGCTGCGACGCGCTCCTGATCCCCAGCGACCCGGAGCGGCTCGCGGCCGAGCTCCTCGAGGGCGCCGACGCCGCGCTGCTCGCCGACGCGGAGCGGGCCGTGGGGGGGATCCAGTTCCTCCTGCGGGTGCTCGGCAAGCTCGTGAACGCGTCGCAGGACGGAGATCCCGCGCGCGACGCGGTGCCGTCGGAGGTGGCGGAGCGGGCGGTCCTTCTGGCGGGTGGCGGCGATGCGCGTCCGCTGGGCGAGGGGGACGAGGCCCTCGTCGTGGACGACGACGACACGGCGGACCGCGGGATCGTCATCGAGGCGCGCGGGGCGCGGGCCGGGGTGAAGGTGCACGTCCTGCGCGTGAAGCGCGGGGCTCCCACGCCCGCGCTCCCCGCGAAGGCGAAGCCGACTACGGTGATCGTGATCGGCAGCGTGCGCGCCTGGAAGGGCAGCGACAACGTGTCGGCTGCGTCCCACGAGGTCGTCGAGGCGGCGCTCGCGCTCGACCCGTCGGCCCAGACGATCTGGCTCACCCCGCGGCCGGGGCCGGCGTCCGCGGTCCACCTGCCGGGGTCGGGACCCGACGTGGAGGCGGCGCTCGCGGACTGCCTGTTCGGCCTGGAGGAGTAGCCGTACGTACCGCTACTCGATCGCCGCGTCCTCTGCCTCGCGGCGCGCGATGGCGCGGCTCGCGATGGGGAGCAGGAGGAACGCCGGCATCGCGATGAGGAAGGTCGCGGCGAACCAGGCCGGGTAGCCGATGACCTCGGCCCCGGCGCCCGACCAGCGGCCGAAGACCCAGCGCCCGAGCCCCATGAGGGCGGTGAGCAGCGCGTAGTGGGTGCCGGCGTGCGCGCGCACGGAGCACGTCATGAGGAACGCGACGAAGGGCGCCGTCCCGAGGCCCGCGCAGAGCTGCTCGAAGACGGCCGCGCTGCCGAGGGCCGCCTTCCCCCCCACGGCCGCGGCGCCGGCGTAGGCGAGGTTGCTTCCCGCCTGGAACGCGCCCAGGACGAGCAGGGCCTTCGCGAGGCCGACCCGGCTCGTCCACCACCCGCCGGCGAGCGATCCGAGGATCGCCGCGCCGATGCCCAGCGGCGTCAGGATGTCTCCCAGCTCGCTGCTCGAGAATCCTCCCCGCTTCACGAGCATGGCCTTCGTGAGTGACCCCGGCATGGCGTAGTCGCCCGCCTTGAACAGCAGGACGAACGCGGCGATGCCGACGATGCCCGGCGTCCGGAACAGAGACCGGAGGGGCTCGATGATCGGCGTGCCTGGGACGCGCCGACGGGGCACGCTCGGCAGGAAGAACGTGCTGGCGGCGAAGAGGGTGAACGCGCCCGCGGCGAGGCGCCAGACACCCGGCCACCCGAGCGCGTCGGCGCGACCGGCGAGGAGCCCCCCGGCCAGCAGGAGGCCGACCCGGTAGGCGCCGACCTTGATGCCGCCGCCCTCCCCGACCGATCGGGCCGGGAGCACCTCGATGCCGTACGCGTCGGCCGCGATGTCCTGGGTGGCGGACGCGATGGCCATGCCCAGCAGGGCAAAGGTCGCGAGGGCGCCCGTGTCGCCGGGGGGGAGGGTGCTGAAGCCGAAGAGCAGGACGGCGATCGTCATCTGGCTTCCCTGGATCCACCCCTTGCGTCGCCCGAAGGCGTCCACCAGGGGCGCCCAGAGGAACTTGAAGGTGAAGGGGAGGCCCACGTCGCTCGAGAGCGCCGTGATCGTCGCGTCCGAGACTCCATTCTGGGCGAGGCTCTGGGAGAGCGTCTCGGTCAGGAGGCCGAACGGGGCCCCGGACGCCACGTAGAGAAGGGCCAGCCAACCGTAGGTCCGCCGGGGGGAGGGCATCGGGGTCACGGGCGGTTCGGCGGGGCTCCGAAGGGGCTCAGCCCCGTCAGATCGGAGCGTCGAACGGGCCCCCGGAGGGGGTGTTCAAACGGTGACAATGGCGCGAACCGTAGGGGCCTCCCCGCGGGTAGGACATAACCTGGCCTCCGGCAAGGACTTGCGAGTTTCCCGCGACGCGGGATGTGTTCTTGACACCCGGGAACGGCCTCCCGTACACTCCGCCGTCCTTAGTTCCGGTCCCTGCGTTCGCCAGGCTTCTCCGTCGGGCAGGCGGAGAAGCGCACGAGGTCTCGCAGGGCCGCGGCCCACGTATGGTCCCCGCTCGCAGGGAGGCTTCTACATGAAGGCGACTGGCCTTCGCATCGTGACTGGAATCGCGGCCGGCATTGCGCTGGTCGCGGGCTCCTTCCTCCTCTCCCCCCGCGCGTACGCGGACGAGGCCGGCCTCAAGGCCGCCTTCGACGACTACGCCGCGGGACGCATGGAGGACGCACTCAAGAAGCTGCAAGAGTACGTCGCAGCCAACCCCGGCGACGACGAGGTCTACCGCGTCCTCCGCATCGTCGACGAGCGGGTGAAGATCAAGGCGCTGGCAGCCGGCGGCGAGCACGAGCGCCTGATGCGCTACCTGCTCGACAAGGCGAAGCCCGTCGTGGACGCGCGCCAGCGCGACCCCGAGATGATCAAGGGCCTCGTCGAGAAGTCGCTCTCGGGCGACATCGACGTCCGCCGTCGTGCGAACCTCGACCTCGCGGCCCGCTCCGGCGACTACGCGGTCCCCTACCTCCTCCCCGCCCTCGGTGACGCGGACGTCGAGAAGGTGGTCAACGCCATCTTCGCGCTCCAGTACATCGGCAGCGAGGCGGTCCAGCCCCTCTGCGCGGCGCTCAGCTCGCCCGATGCCCGCCTGCGCGGGTTCATCTGCGCCGTGCTCGGCGACATCCGCGACAAGCGCGCCCTCCCCTACCTCCGTCGCGCGGCCGAGGCCGACGCCGACGAGGGTGTCAAGGCGAAGGCCACGGCGGCGATCGCCAAGGTCGGCTCCGGCGCAGGCGGCCCCGTCTCGGCCGCCGAGTCCTTCGTGCGCGTCGGGAACCAGTACTACGACAACGACGCGGCCGTGCTCGGCGAAGCCGACCAGACCGCGAACCTGTGGCGCTTCGAGGGCGACGCCCTCGCCCGCTACGAGGTGGCCGGGGCCCTCCTGCCCTACCAGCTCTCGCAGCTCCACGCCGTCGAGTCCCTGGCGCTCCAGAGCGACAACCTGCCGGCGCGTTCGCTCCTCGTCCGCTCGATCCTCGCCCAGGTCCTCGAGGGCCGTGCGATGGGCGAGAAGGCCCCCGAGGGCCTCAAGGACGCCATGAACGTCGCGGCGAGCCAGGGCTTCGAGGCCGCCTCGGCCGCCCTCGCCGACGCGCTAGAGGACCAGAACTGGGACGTGGCCGTCGAGGTCTGCCGCCTGGTCGCCGCGACCTACGGCAACCAGAACCTCGGCAACCACCCCATCGGCGCGGCGCTCGTCGCCACCGAGCGTCGGGTCCAGTACGCCGCGGCCATCGCCCTGCTGCGCATGAGCCCCGGCGCG
>JAYTCP010000209.1:0-5780 GCA_043736435.1 Planctomycetia bacterium
ACGTCCGCAACGTCGCGCCAGGCCGCCGCGAGCGTCGCCCGCGGCGGTCGGCCCGAGACGACCATGCGCGTGCCGTCGGCGCCCGTGAGGACGACCACCGAATCCTTCGCGGCGTCTTCCCCGTAGTCCGTTCCCGTGAAGTGGAGGGCCACCTGCGCACGCATTTTCTCCGCTGGCTCCCCCGCTGCATTGGACTGCAGTCCATACCCCTTGACGCGTGTCCCCGCCGGTCCGAAGAGGATCGGGCTGCGGCGGACCTCGAAGGGGATCTCGTACCGGGTCGAGGCCCGGAGCCGCGCGAAGGCCACGAGATCGGTCGCGCTCGGTGTCGGCGTGCCCGCGGGCCGATCGCGGTCGGAGCTCGCGTCGACCTTCGTCCACGCCTCGTCCGTCGCGGGCCCCGCAACCACGGTCAGGTCCCGCTCGTTCACGGTGCCCGGAGCGAGACGACCTGCCCTCAGCGCCTCCACGTCGGCGGGCTTCGCGGGCGGCCCCAGGTCGAAGGTCAGGAGTCCCCACTCCCGCTCCACCGCGTCGTCGAGCGCGTCCCAGGCGGCTTGAAACGCGGCGGTCCAGACGACGGTTCGGTCCGCGGGGAGAGGCTCGTCCAAGTGCATCGCGACGAGGACGTTCGGCGTCTCGCTCGGCGCGTTGGCCGACTCGGCCGCCTCTTCTTCCTCGCCCGGCGTGCCTCCCTCGAACCTCGCGAACAGCCCGAGCCCGATCCCCGCGGCGATGGCGAGCGCGGCGATCGCCCGTCTGCCTCCCCAGAATGGACGAACTTCCCCCCAGGCGGGCGACGACGCCCGTGCGAACGCGGCCATCACGTCCTCCCTCAGGCCGGCTTCACCGGCGGCGGGAACATCTTCTCGAGCAGCGAGCGATCGCCCTCGATCGCGGTCCGCTGCTGGTAGAGGGCCATGCCGCGGAAGCCGCCCAGTTCCTCGCCGCCGCCGGCGCGGCCGGGGCCGCCGTGGACGGTGCCGGGCAGCACGGTCCCGGGCCCGGGCGACTGGCTCGCCATGTTCTCCGAGCCCATGTAGAGCCGGCCGTGCCAGGGGCCGATCTCGAGCGCCATCTCGCGCGCGAAGTCGCGGTCGTTCGTGAACACGCTCGCGACCAGGCTCCCCTCGCCGCGCCGCACGACCTCGGCGGCCATGGCCGCGGTGCCGTCGTAGGGCAGGAGCGTCGACACGGGCGCGAACACCTCGTGCTCGTGGACGACCCGGCTCGTCTTCGTGTCCTTCGCCTGGAGCAGCACCGGCCCGAGGAACCAGCCCTTGCCGGGCGTCGCGCCCACGAGCGCGGGCTCCTCGAGCGAGCCGAACACGATCTCGCTCTCCGCGAGGAGTTTCGTGACCCCCGCCTTCGCGTCGGCGAGCTGGCTCGCCGTCGCGAGCGGGCCCATCCCCACGCCCTCGTCCGCCGGGTTGCCCACCTTGAGCGCCCCGAGCCGCGCCACGAGCTCGCCCCGCACGTCGTCGAGGCGCGAAGTCGGCACGAGCACGCGCCGGATCGCCGTGCACTTCTGCCCGGCCTTCTGCGTCATGTCGGTCACGACGTCGCGCAGGAAGAGGTTCCACGTCTCCGTGCCCGGCTCCACGTCGGGCGCGAGCACCGCCGAGTTCAGGCTGTCCGCCTCGACGTTCACGCGCACGCTGCGCCGCAGCAGCCGCTCCTTGCTCCGGAGCAGGTAGCCCGTGTCGGCCGAGCCCGTGAACGCGAGCACGTCCTGCCCGTCGAGGTGCTCGAGGAGGTCCCCCGCCGAGCCGCAGAGCAGCGAGAGCGCCCCGTCGGGCAGCACCTTCGCGTCCACGAGGATCCGCACCATCCGCTCGGTCACGAGCGCCGTGGCCGACGCCGGCTTCGAGATCACCGGCATCCCCGCCAGCCACGACTGGGCCGCCTTCTCCGCGAGCCCCCATGCGGGGAAGTTGAACGCGTTCACGTGCACCGCGACGCCCCGGCGCGGCTGCAGCACGTGCACGCCCCACAGGCGCGGCGTGCGCCCGAGCTGCGTGCCCTCGCCGTCTTGCATGGCGAACGTGTCGCCGAGCGCCTTGCCCCAGCCCGCGTACGCCGCGAGCGTCCCCGTCGCGCCGTCGATGTCGAACTTCGCGTCCTTGCGCGTGTTGCCGCCGTTGCGGATCGCCAGGTCGATCAGCGCGTCCCGGTGCGCGAAGATCGCCTTGCTCGCCGCCTCGATCATGGCCGCGCGCTGCGCGAACGTCATCGCCCGCAGCGCCTTGCCGCCCACGTCCCTCGCGTAGACGAGCGCGGCCTTCATGTCGACGCCGCCGGTCCCGCAGCGGGCGATCGCCTCGCCCGTGGTGGGGTCGTGGAGGTCGGACGTCTTGCCGGTCCCTGCCTGCCAACGGCCGCCGACGTAGCTCTCGAGGGTCAACATGCGCGGTCTCCGGTGCGTGCCCGGCAGGGTAGCGCGGGGACCTGCCGGTGCATCGCAGGGGACGGGCCCCACCCTCCGCGGGCGGGATCCGTCCCCTCACCGGCTCGCGAGCCACCAGCCCCAGGCGGCGAGGTGCGCCACGACGATGAGCCCCCGCACGACCCGGAAGCCCCGCTTCACGGTCTTGTGGCGGAGCATCCGGCCGGCGAGGAGCGCCCCCGGCCACCCGCCCACGGCCTCGAGGGCGTGGAGCGTGGCCTCGGGGATGCGGCGGCCGCCACGCCG
Source organism: Planctomycetia bacterium (assembly GCA_043736435.1). Taxonomy (GTDB): domain Bacteria; phylum Planctomycetota; class PLA2; order PLA2; family JAEUHO01; genus JAYTCP01. The sequence continues at coordinate 2,693 of JAYTCP010000209.1, forward strand.
GGCCCGGCGCTTGTCGAGCCCGTACGCGGCGAAGGCGACGAGGCTCGCGACGCCGTACGCCGCGAGCACGACGCCGATCACGGGCGCCCTACTCCCACTCGATCGTGGCGGGGGGCTTGCTCGAGATGTCGTAGACGACGCGGTTGACGCCGCGCACCTCGTTGATGATCCTGCTGCTCATGCGCTGTAAGAGATCGGGGGGCAGGGCGGCCCAGTCGGCCGTCATCCCGTCCGAGCTCTCGACCGCACGGATCGCGATCACGTTGTCGTAGGTGCGCTCGTCGCCCATCACGCCGACGGTGTTCACCGGGACGAGCACCGCGAACGCCTGCCACAGACGGTCGTATACGCCCGCGCGGCGGATCTCCTCCGTCACGATGGCGTCCGCCTCGCGCAGCCGGCGCAGGCGCTCGGCCGTGACCTCGCCCACGACGCGGACCGCGAGCCCGGGCCCGGGGAACGGGTGACGCCCGACGATGGTCTCGGGGACGCCGAGCGCGCGCCCGATGGCCCGCACCTCGTCCTTGAAGAGGAACCGGAACGGCTCGAGGAGCTTGAAGCCGAGCTCCGCGGGCAGCCCACCCACGTTGTGGTGCGTCTTGATCGTCGCCGAGGGCCCGCCGTGCGCGCTCTGGCTCTCGATCACGTCGGGGTAGAGCGTGCCCTGCGCGAGCCAGCGGGCGCCCGGCACGGTCTTCGCCTCGTGCTTGAACACGTCCACGAACGTGTGCCCGATCCGCTTGCGCTTCACCTCGGGGTCGGTCACGCCCTCGAGGCCCTTCAGGAACTGGGCGCCGACGTCTGCGAACACCAGCTTCATGTGGAAGTGGCCCGCGAACGTGTTGCGCACCTCGTCGGCCTCGCCCAGCCGGAGCAGGCCGTTGTCGACGAAGATGCACGTGAGCCGCTCGCCGATCGCCTTGTGGATGAGCGCCGCGGCCACGCTCGAGTCGACGCCTCCCGAGAGCCCGCAGATCACGCCGTCCTTCGGGCCCACCTGCGCCCGGATCGACTCGGTAGCCTCCTCGATGAAGGACCGCATGGTCCAGTCGCCCTTCATGCGGCAGACCCCGAACAGGAAGTTCTTGAGGAGCTGAGGGCCCTCTCGCGTGTGGGTCACCTCGGGATGGAACTGGAGCCCGTAGAGCGGCCTCGACTCGTGCCGCACGGCGGCGAATGGCGTGCTCGCCGTGCTCGCGATCGGGACGAAGCCCGTGCCCGGGCTCCCGACGCTGTCGCCGTGGCTCATCCAGACCTCGAGGGTCGGGCCCAGGGTCCCGAACAGGCCGCCGGGCTCGGTCACCTCGATGCGTGCGCGGCCGAACTCGCGCTTGTCCGATCGCTTCACCTCGCCCCCGAGGAGGTGGGCCATCAGCTGCATGCCATAGCAGATGCCGAGCACGGGCGTCCCCGTGTCGAACACGGCCGGGTCGATCGTGGGCGCGCCGGCCCCGTACACGCTCGCGGGTCCGCCGGAGAGGATGAGCGCCTTCGCGCCCTTCACCTGCGCGGGGGTCACCGACGGGAGGACGATCTCGGCGTAGCACTGCTGCTCGCGCACCCGCCGGGCGATCAGCTGCGCGTACTGGCTGCCGAAGTCGACGATCAGCACCTTCTCGTGCGTGCTCACGTCTGCTCCACGCGGTAGTTGGGGGCCTCCTTCGTGATCTGGATGTCGTGCGGGTGCGACTCGTGCACGCCCGCGGCCGTCACCCGCACGAAGCGCGGGCTCGTGTTGAGCTCGGCGACCGTCGCGCAGCCGCAGTAGCCCATGCCGCTGCGCAGGCCTCCGACGAGCTGGTAGACGTAGTCCGAGAGGCGGCCCTTGAAGGGCACGCGGCCCTCGACGCCCTCGGGCACCAGCTTGTCCCTCGCCTTCACGTCGCCCTGGGCGTAGCGGTCCGCGCTTCCCTCCATCATGGCGCCGAGGCTGCCCATCCCGCGGACCGCCTTGAACTGGCGACCCTGGAAGTAGACGACCTCGCCGGGGCTCTCCTCCGTGCCCGCGAGCAGCGAGCCGAGCATGACGCACTGCGCCCCCGCCGCCAGCGCCTTCACGATGTCGCCGCTGAAGCGGATGCCGCCGTCGGCGATCACCGGCACGCCGTGGCGGCTCGCCACCGCGGCCACGTCGCTCACCGCGGTGAGCTGGGGCACGCCGACGCCGGCCACGATGCGGGTCGTGCAGATCGAGCCCGGGCCGACGCCGACCTTCAGCCCGTCCACGCCGGCGGCGATCAGGTCCTCGGCCGCCTCGGCGGTCACGATGTTCCCCGCCACGACGTCGAGCTTGGGAAACGCCTTCTTGTAGCGCGCGACGGCCTTCAGCACGTTGTCGCTGTGGCCGTGCGCCGTGTCCACTACGACCAGGTCGACGTAGGCCGCGGCGAGCGCCGCCACCCTCGCGTCGTCGGCGACCCCCACCGCCGCGCCCACGCGCAAGCGGCCCTGGGGATCGAGGTTGCTCGCGGGGAAGCGCGCGAGCATGTCGATGTCCTTGATCGTGATCAGGCCCGCGAGCGTCCCGTCGGGGTGGACGAGGAGCAGCTTCTCGACCTTCGCCCGGTGGAGGATGTCGCGCGCCTTCTTGAGGTCCGTGTCGGGCGGCGCCGTGACGAGGTCGGTCGTCGTCATGAGCTCGGACACGCTCTGCCCGGTCTCGACGAAGCGCAGGTCGCGGCTCGTCAGGATGCCGACCACCTTGGTCCCCTGAACGATCGGGATGCCCGAGATCTTGTTCACCTCCATGAGCTCGCGCGCCTTCGAGATGGGTGCGTCGGGCGGCAGGGTGACCGGGTCGGCGATGACCCCGTTCACGCTGCGCTTGACCAGGTGGACCTCGCGGACCTGTTCGTCCACGGTGAGGTTCTTGTGCACGATGCCGAGGCCGCCCTGCTGGGCGAGCGCGATCGCGAGCCCGCTCTCGGTCACGGTGTCCATGGCGGCGGACAGGATCGGGATGTTCAGCCCGACGCGCCGGGACGCCTTGGAGCGCACGTCCACCGTCGCGGGCACCACGGCGCTGCGGCGGGGCACGAGCAGCACGTCGTCGAACGTCAGGGCCTCGCCGAGGATGCGGTCCTTCATG
>JAYTCP010000210.1:0-5927 GCA_043736435.1 Planctomycetia bacterium
CCGACCCGGTTGCGACGGGGCCCCCGGCCGTGGTGAGCTCCCGCCTCTCGTCCTCCTCGTCGCTGCCCGCGTCGGAGGACGCCAGGCCGCCGGGCAGGAGGCCCAGCTCGGCGCACATCTTGTCGAGGAAGGCCACCATCGATCGGAGGGAGGAGGTCTCCTCGACCAGGTCGAGCGACTCGGCATCGAGAGCCAGCATCACCCCGAGCAGGTCGGGTCGAGCGACGAGCACGCTCTCCGTCCTCGGCCAGCTCCTTCGCAGCTCGGCGCGCCTGCGCAGGGCTCCCGCGCCCCAGGACGCCGACAGCCGAGACTGCCCACCCTTGCGTGCCTTCGATGCCGAGGCGGCATCGGCCTTCTCTCGCGCATCCTGCTCGGCCCTGCGCCGCAGCTCGGCGGACATCGACGCCGCGGCCTTCTCGAGGGTCCGTTGGAGGCGCGCGGCCGCCTCGGGAGCCGACTCGGACGGGCGGCGGCGAGTGGCCTCGTGGCCATCGCCGGCCACGGGCGCCACGGGATGCCCGAGCCCCCCCAGGTGCTTCAGGATGCCCCCGAGCCCGGCGCTGGCGACGTGGAAGACGCCCGGCGCGATCTCCGCACGGACGTCGGGCCGCGCGCGGAGGAGCGCCGCCTGCTCGTCGGAGCCCGCGACGATGACGCCCCCGCGAAACGCGCGCACGACGCTCGAGCGACGTCCCCACCCAAGCAGCGTCGCCTCGACGTTGTCCGGCAGCGCGTGCAGTGCGCCGGCCCGCAGGCGCTCGATCGCGGCGTCGACGCCGCCCGGCAGGCTGGCCGCGCGGGCCACCGACCCCTGCGTGAGCCGGAAACGGGCCACGCGATCGGTGCCGACGAGATCGGCGATCCCGCCGAGGTGCGCCGTGGCCACGGGATCGGCGTCGTCGGGGACGAGCACCTCGAAGTTCGGCTGGACGATCCAACGGGAAGGCGCCGGCGGGGACGCACGGGGTCTGGGCGAGGGCGGGGCGGGCGCTTCCGCCATCCGGATGCCGTCCGCTCCGCCTTCGACGCTGAGCAGGCCCAGCGCGCGCAGGAGTCCCGCCGCGCGCGGCAAGGTGCTCGGACCGAAGTGCTCGGCCGGCGCCTGACAGGCGTCCCAGAGGGCGAAGCTGTCGACCTCGCGAAGGACGGTCTGCACGGCCGATACGTCGGCCGGACCGACGTGCCCCTTCAGGCGGAGCCGCGCGAGGCCGACGAGCAGGCCGCGGGCGTGGACGAGCGTCTCGGTGCCGGCGCACTCGAGGACGGCGCGCGCGAGGTCGATCGTGCGCTCACGCAGGGGCTCGAGGGCTGCGGGGACGACTTCGTATCGGTCGGCCTCGGTCGACGCGGCGAGCACGCCCATGGCCACGAGGAGGTTCACCTCGGAGACCAGCTGGTGAATCGAGGTCCCGGCCGGCGCGAAGCAGGCGAAGGCCTTCTCCAGCCAGTGTGCCGTCGGGAGGCCGGCCTTCGTCCGGCGCACGGGCTCGAGGAAGGCGTAGGCCACCACCAGCGCCAGGCGGCGGCCCATGGGGACGACGGGTCGCGCGTCCGGGCCGGCTCCGGCGGACCACGCCGGGTGGGTGGAGCGCTGACCGCGGTCGACGGCGAGCAGGGACGCGACCGAGTCGTCGTCGAGGAGATCCGGCGGAGACCAGAACAGCCCGCACGCCGCGACTTCGGCGTGGGCTTGCGCGAATCGGGGCTTCGTCCAGCCGAACTCGTCCCGCGCCCACGAGGAGAACTCGCGCAGGGCGAGGGACTCCCCGTAGCAGCCCTTGAGACGCACGAGCTCGCGCGCATCCGGAGAGAGGCTTGCGAGCACCCGCGCGGCACCCTCCGGGGTGGCGAGGGCCGCGGCGACGGCCTCCGCGAGCCGCGCGTCGTCCCTGCCCGCCGGGACCCCCACCCGGCCGGCGAGCAGCATCCGTGCGGCGGGCTCGAGGTCGCGCACCTCCGCAACCTCCTCGGTGGACACGGGACCCATGGCGCCGGTCACACCCGGGCCCCCGCGCCCCCGGTCGTCTCCACCCGGTAGCGATAGCCCTGTTCCGCCAGGAAGCGCTGGCGTCGGAGTGCGGCATCCTGCTCGACCGTGTCGGCGAGGACCACGGTGTAGAAGTAGGCCGTCTCCTCCTTGGGCCGGAGGATGCGGCCGAGGCGCTGAGCCTCCTCTTGGCGCGAGCCATAGGAGCCCGATACCTCGATGGCGACGCTGGCGCTCGGCAGGTCGATGGCGAAGGACCCGACGCGCGAGAGCACGAGGACGCGGAGCTCGCCGCGACGGAACGCGTCGTAGAGCTCCTGGCGCTTTGCGGCGGGCGTCGCGCCGGAGACGAGGGGTGCGCCGAGCGCGGCCGCGAGGCGGTGGAGGGAGTCCAAGTAGACCCCGAGCACCAGGATCGCGCGGTCCTTGTGACGCTCGATCAGCGCGCGCACGACCTCGTCCTTGGCGGGGGAGGAGGCGGCGAGGTGGAACCGCTCGATGGGCTCGACCTTCGACAGCTCGACCCGATCGGAGAGGGACGGGGGAACCCGCACCTCGACGCACTCGGCCTCGGCGATCCAGGAGGCGCGCTCGAGCACCTTCCACGGCACGTCGTAGCGCTTGGGTCCGATCAGCGCGAAGACGTCGTCTTCCTTGCCGTCCTCCCGAACGAGGGTCGCGGTGAGACCCAGGCGCCGGACGGCCTGGAGGGACGCCGTCATGCGGAACACGGGGGCGGGCAGCAGGTGGACCTCGTCGTAGACGACCAGGCCGAAGGGGCGCGCGCGAAGCACCTCGAGGTGCGTGAACACCCCGGCCTTTCGGCGCGTGAGCACCGAGTACGTGGCGATCGTGACGGGGCGCACCTCCTTGCGCGAGCCCGTGTAGAGGCCGATGGAATCGGCGGGCAGATCCGTACGCTCCCGGATCTCGCGGGACCACTGCTCGGCGGCCGCCTCGCTCGTGACGAGGATCAGCGTGCTCGAGGCGACGCGCTCCATCGAGAGGAGCCCGACGAGGGTCTTGCCGGCTCCGCACGGGAGCACCACGACTCCGTGTCCACCCTCGGGGCCGCCCGACGCGGCAAACGCGGCCGCTGCTCCACGCTGGTAGTCACGAACCTGGAACCCCTCGCCGTCCTTCACGCGGAAGGGCATCGGGTCACCCTGCGAGAAGCCGGCGCGGTCCTCGACGGGAAACCCCACCTTGACGAGCGCCCACTTGATCTCCCCCCGGTGAATCGGGTCGATGGCGAACGCACCCTCGCCGACCGGCTCGCCCAAGAGCTTCGCGACGGTCCCGACGGAGGACACCTCACGCGCGAGGGCCGCGTCCGAGCAGCGCAGGACGAGCCCGGAGTCGCCGGCTTCGAGGCGGATCCTGCCGTGCCTCGATGCCCACGCATCGATGTTGGCCAGCACGTTCCCCGGCACCCCGTGGCGCGCATACCGGCCGACGTCGATCTTCACGTCGGACGCCGTCCGGCCGAGGGCCATGGCGTTCCAGATCGAGATCGCCCCCAGCCGGTAGGTGTGGACGTGCTCGGGGGCCGAGACCAGCTCGGCGTAGGGAGCAAGCGCCTCCCGCGCGGCCTCGTAGCACTCGTGGTGCGCGTCCACGAGGATGGAGCCGTCGCCCTGGACGATGACCGGATGGCCGGGGTCGAACATGGGCGGGAGCGTATCGCCGAGGGGCGACAGCGTCGACGGACCGCGGTTCGAGCCCGCACGACCCGGGGTGCGCTCCCCCGTCGGAGGGGTGCCCCGGGCACATCGGCGGCGTGGAGCCTGCCCGCCCCCCCTCCCCCCGTCGGGCCCGAATCGGGCCCGAAAGCCCCACCTCCCGGGTCCGTCCACTCGGCAAGGGCCCCCAACGAACGCGCGCGCCGCCCCCGGGGGGAGCGGCGCGCGGCGGAGGTGCCTACGCGCGGCGCGCGGCTAGAAGTTGATCTGCCACTGGAGGCGCAGCATCACGCCGTCTTCGACGGCCACGCCCTTCGTGGGATCCCAGAGGTAGCCGGCGCTGCTCGAGCGCACCGCGCTGTTGTCCTGGACCCACGTCACGTCGGCCGAGACCTTGTTGCCGTGGTCGTAGAAGAAGTAGTTCACGACGACGCCGAACTCGCTGATCGTGTCCTCGAGCGCCACGGAGCCCGCCCCCACCGGGAGCGTCAGGTAGTCGTCGTCGAGCCAGATCATCCCGGCCCGGGCGCCGACGCCCCAGGGGCTCGCGGCGAACCGGTGGTGGACCATCACCTCCGCGCCGTAGTCGGCCTGGGTCGGGGCCGTGCTGCCGCGCGTGAAGTCGACCGTGCGCATGCCGCCCTCGAGGACGGCGGACCAACCGTGCCAACGCGCGCGGAACCACGCCCCGACGCCGTAGCGGTCCATCGGGCCCGTCGAGCGGATCGCCATGCCGGGCGACTTCGAGTTCACGTCGTCGTCGTTCTCGTAGTAGCCGGCGATGCCGATGCTCGCGTCGAGGCGGTCGCGGTCCTTGCAGTCGCGGTGGTCGACCTCGTCGAACTTCCAGTCCTTGCAGGTGATCGTCCACTCGAGCGCCGCGGTGAAGAGCATCTGGTCGGAGTACGTGTCGAGGGCGTCCGTGTTGAAGACGGAGGCGGCCTGGCCGACGTTGCCCTCGCCGTTGGAGACCATGAACTTGTACAGGAACTGCTTCTCGCAGCCGCAGGTCCCGAAGTTGCCCCAGAGCATGACCCCGGTGTCGGAGTCGAGCGCGAAGGCCTTCGTGTACATGGCGCGGTCGACGAACGCCAGGTTCCCGGACGAGTTCTGCTCCTCGTACGTGAACGGGACCTTGTCGACGCCGGCGCGGAGGTGGTGCTCGCCGTGGTACTTCCAGTCGATCCAGAGGAACTCCTTCTCCACGCTGCCGCCCGTGTCGTGGTCGAAGTTGAGCGTCATCTGGTACGTGACCTCGGGGCGGAACACCGAGCCGTCGATGCCGAAGTAGAGGCGCTCGATCTCGAAGCCGCTGCGGTCGCGCGGCGGCTCGCCGCTGAGCGTCAGGGGCGTGCCCGAGCGGACGCCGACGGCGTCGTCGGAGTAGAGGAAGGCCTCGTACCGCACCTGGTTGCGGAAGCGGAAGTTGATCTTGTTGTGGCCCTGCTGGATGAAGGGCGCGCCCCCCTGGGGGAACCCGGCCTTCCCGGCGTCGTCCCCGCCCACGAGGACGGCGACCGACGGTGTGGACCCGACGTAACGGGCGACGGCCGCCTCGATCTCGTCCTGGGACGAGGAACGGCCCTCGAGCTCCCGCAGGCGGCGCTCCTGGGCGGCGAGCTGCCGGCGCAGCTCCAAGATCTCCGACGACGAGGCGTCGTCGGCGTACGCGAACGGCGCCGCGAACGCGCCTGCGGCGAGGGCGCAGGCGGCGGCGATGGAACGGACGTGCATCACGAATCCTCCCGGGCCGCGCCGCCACGAACCGTGGGGTGCGCGGACCCAACCTGAGGGGCATGTTGCCCCGGAATCAAGACCGGATCAACGCAACGTTGCTCGCGGCCCGGTCCTCCGCCCTCCCAGGCGGGACCGGGGAGCGTGGCGCCGGCGCCACGCTCCCCGGATCCCGGGCGAACGCGCGCTCGATCAGCGGGTGGCCGGTGCCGGCGCCTTGGGCGCCGCAGGTGCGGCCGGCGCCGCGGGCGCCGGAACCGGTGCGTGCGCGTCGGCCGGCTTCTCGGTCGCCGTGGGGGTGCCGTCCGCATTCAGCGTCTCGTGCCCGTAGGTGCGGTTCTTCGCCGGGACCTCGACGGGCTTGCCGTCCACCTCGACGTAGGCCCAGGTGAGGAAGTTCACGGGGCCCGACTTCTGCGCGGGCGCGAGGACGAGGTCCCGGCCCATGGACAGCACGATGTTGGCGGCCTCGGCGTGCCCGAAGTACCAGGCGGACTTCTTCGGGTCCTTCGCGACGATGC